>JAEWFG010000263.1 GCA_023388935.1 Pseudomonadota bacterium
TCGGTTTGCCAAGACATAGCGGCTCCATCTTCGCCCATTGGGCGTCAGTCAAAACGAATCGGTCCATCCCAAGCTTGAATCACAGCCAAGCCAGAATGAGAATCCTGAATCCCAACAGACCCTAGCCGGAGAGGAGAGACTGCAGAGCACAGCGATGATCTTGATCACGCGAGATTTCCCCCGTCGCTGCGCCTGGCATTGGCCCCGGCCTGCTGTTCGCTCACCGGATCGGTCGACGGGAAGATGCTGTCATAGATCGCGCGCGCCTCTCGAATGAGGCGCTCTCGCTCGCGCTCGGATCTCGAGACAAACTGAATGACTTCGCCCATATTCGCTCCAAACGTTGGTCGGCACGTCAGCATCAAATGATGAATGTCATGCCATACATATAGGATGCCGCCTGCCGCTTTGAAGCTGGAGCAGCGGTGATGAAACAATAACAAGCGCGTGACTGTCCCGTTCCTGCGGAAAGCCGGCCGGATATCGTCGGGATCAGCGGTCCTCCGGGAACAGGCTTAGATTGAGCGCGTCGTTCGAGCACGTTGTTTTCAAAGAGAAATCGCTCGTTTCTCTCGTCTCAAGCAAAAATCAAAGTCGCCTCAGGCGAAAATCAACCGTCCGCGAAAGTCTTCAGTCGTCCGATCGGGCATGGTGCAGCGACCAAACAGTGCCGATGCCTCGGCACAACGGAGCTTTCTATGACCCAAATTGATCATCAGGTTCATTCCATCAGCCCGGAGGTTGCGGGCTCACGCATTTTCAAGTTCATCGCCTTTCTGTACGGAATTGCAGCGTACCTCGTATTTTTCGTCACCATTCTCTATGCCATCGGCTTCGTGATGGGGCTGGTGGTGCCGAAGACCATCGACACCGGACCCGACACGCCGACGGTCGAGGCCGTCATCCTCAATCTTCTCCTGATGGCGCTGTTCGCCGTTCAGCACAGCGTGATGGCGCGCCAACGTTTCAAGGCGTGGTGGACGCAAGTGATTCCCAAGCCGGTCGAGCGCAGCACCTATGTGCTGCTGGCGAGCCTGTCATTGCTCCTCTTGTTCTGGCAGTGGCGTCCGCTGCCCACGATCATATGGGACGTCGAAGATCCCGATCTTGCCGTGACGCTGGCCACGCTGTCACTGGCAGGCTGGGTGCTGGTGTTCACCTCTAGCTTCATCATCAACCATTTCGAACTGTTCGGATTGCATCAGGTGACCAATCATCTCGTCGGCAAGGAGGCAGCGCCGCCGCGCTTCAAGACGCCGCTGCTCTACAAGTTCGTTCGCCATCCGATCTATCTTGGCTTCATCATCGCGTTCTGGGCGGCGCCGACCATGACCGCGGGCCATCTGCTGTTTGCGGCCGTGACCACACTCTACATCCTGGTCGGCATCGCACTGGAGGAGCGCGACCTCATCGATCTCTTCGGTGACGATTACCGGCAGTACAAACAACGGGTGTCGATGCTTATTCCCTGGCGCAGGTCGGCGTGAATAGGTGCACTGCTTTGTCTTTCCCCGCGTTCGCCAAAAGGAGGACGCGGGGAGGGGCCGAGCAGTTCAGCCTTTGTCCCTGGGGTAACTCCCCTCTTCCCCGCCTTCATCTTCGCTGGGACTACGGCGGACAGGAGCGGGAAGAGGGCAACGATTTCCAACCTTCATCAACGGAGACGACCAAATGAAGTATGTCGGAAACTGTTTCTGTGGCGCGGTCACGGTCGAGGTCACGGGTGCGCCGGAGGCGATGGGCTATTGTCATTGCCGCTCTTGCCGCTCCTGGTCGGGCGGACCGGTGAACGCCTTCAGCCTGTGGAAGCCGGAAGCCGTGCGCATCACCGAGGGCGCCCAGAACGTCAAGACGTTTGCCAAGACGCCGCTCACCCAGCGCAAATATTGCAAGGAGTGCGGCGGTCATCTCATGAGCAATCACCCGCCGCTCGGCCTGATCGACGTCTTCACCGCCACCATTCCCACACTCGCGTTTGCGCCCGGCGTCCATGTCAACTATGCCGAGACGGTGCTGCCGATGCGCGACGGCCTGCCCAAGCTGAAGGACTTTCCCGCGGAGTTCGGCGGCAGCGGCGAGATGATGCAGGAGTAGGATGTCGTTCGCCTCTCCCAGTAAGCGGCGGGGCAATCGCATATGAGCTGAGCGTTGGGCGCACTGAAGCTTCCGCAGCGTCATGGCCGGGCTTGTCCCGGCCATCCACGCCTTTCCCCGCGGCACAAAGAACGTGGATGCCCGGGACAAGCCCGGGCATGACGACCTCTTGTAAATCTTCCAATGCGAGTACCCTACCGCAAGCGGGAGAGGGAGAAGCTCGTCACGTCATCCCCGCGCGCCGGAATCCCTCCAGGTAATGCTCCCGATCCTCCTCCTGCAGCATCGGTAGCTCGCGCGTGATCCAGGCGAGCGAGATGCCGGGCTGGGCGCGGCGCAGGCCTTCCAGCGCGGACGCGGCGAGCACAGGATCTCCCAGCATTCCGGCGGCTGCGGTCAGCACGCGATGTGCGCCGACGAAATCGCCGCGCTGCCGCATCGACTCCCGCGCCATCTGCACGGTTTTCTCGTAGTTGCGGCCGATGAACTGGGCATAGGCCGCAACTCCGCAATAGATCGCCGCCAGTGGATCGCGCGGGCTCAGCCGCAGTGCGCGGCGCGCGGCCGCATCGCCGTCCTGCCATCGCCCCGCGTAGCACAGCGTCACGCCGTAGAAGGCGTGCGCCATTGCGAAGTTCGGATTGAGCGCCAGCGCCAGCTCGAACTCCGCCAGCGCGTCGTCGAAACGGCGGCAGAACAGGTAGGTATAGGCGAGGCCGAGATGGGCCCACGCGTCCTCGCGATCGGCCTCCACCGCCGCGAGCGCCGCGGCTTCCGCGACCGGGACGGTCGCGGCCATGTCGGCCCAGCCCATATGTGCGCCGAAGATATGGCTGGTTGCGAGCAGGCCCAGCGCCTTGCCGTAGGCGGGATCGATCGCCGTCGCCTTTTCGAGCAGTCCCTGCGCGGCGGCGTTGTCCTCGCGGGTGATGCGCCAGTAATGCGATAGCGCACGCATCACGAGATCCCAGGCGTCCAGGCTGCCAGGCGGTTTTTGCTGGGCACGAAAGCTCTCGGCCGCGTAGAGCTGCGGCTCGATCGCAGCGACGATCGCCTCCGTGATCTCGTCCTGCACGGCGAAGATGTCGGCAAGCTCGCGGTCGTAGCGTTCGGCCCAGAGATGGCTCCCGGTCGAGACGTCGTTGAGCTGGGCCGAGATGCGCAGGCGCTCGCCGCTCCGCCGCACGCTGCCTTCGAGGACGTAACGCACGCCGAGCTCGCGCGCGATCTCGTGGATGTGCACGGCGCGGCCCTTGTAGACAAACGAAGAGTTGCGTGCGACGACGAAGAACCAGCGCAGCTTCGACAGCGCGGTGATGATGTCTTCGCTGATGCCGTCGGAAAAATAGTCCTGTTCGCGGTCGCCGCTCATATTGGTGAAGGGCAGCACGGCGATCGCGGGCCGGTCGGGTAAAGCGAGCGCAGCCTGTGGTGCCTGGGCGACACGGCCGGGCTCCGGCGCGGCCGCGCCGAGTTTGGTTTCGACGTCGCCGACGAAGCGAAAGCCCTTGCGTGCGATGGTGCGGATCAGCGCCTGGCTCGCGCCATTGTCGCCGATCGCCTTGCGTGCCGCGTTGATCCGGCTGGTCAGCGTGGATTCGGAGACGCTGCGTCCGTGCCAGATCTTGTCGATCAGTTCGTCCTTGCTGACCACACGGTCGCGGTTTTCCATGAGATGGACGACCAGATCGAAAACCTGCGGCTCCACGGCTATTGGAACCAGCTCGCGGCTCAGCTCGCGCCGGTCGGTGTCGAGAAGGTGATCCCGGAACAGAAACTGCACGTCGAAAACTCGGGCCTCACGGCGACATCAGGCAATGATGACATCAAATGAATTTCGACTTGGAGTCTGTGAGTCTGCCGAGGGGCACACCCGGTTCACCGCAATTGCGAGATGGCTGCCATGCCATTTACGAGGAGGAATACAGCCCCGGATGGAATGTGGCGTCTCGGCCAAATTGCCGCGGCTCGCGGCGACCGTTCCTTCTCGTCATTCCGGGGCGCGCGAAGCGCGAGCTATGATGCGCAATTGCGCATCCGAGAATCCATTGTGCAGCGGGCAATGCGGACGAATGGATTCCGGGTTCGCGCCAAGTGGCGCGCCCCGGAATGACGGAAGTCGCGGCTTTGCCCATTGCCGAACAGAGCGGCCTGCGTAAGCTGCTCTTCGTTAAAACACCAACCGCGAAGAAACGCCCATGTCCGCCTTTCATGCTTCGACCACCGTGCTCGACTCCATGCTGTTTCGCGACGCCTTCGGCACGCCGCAGATGCGGGAGGTGTTTTCCGACGTCGCGCAGGTCGCGCGCTATGCCGAGGTCGAGGTGGCGCTGGCGAAGGCCGAGGCAAAGTGCGGGGTGATCCCGCAGGACGCCGCTGACCAGATCGCGGCGCGGACGGATATCGCTGCGCTCGATTTCGACCTGTTGCGGCAGGAGACCGACATCGTCGGCTATCCGATCCTGCCGCTGGTGCATCAGATGGTGAAGCAGTGCGGCGAGGCGGGCCGTTACGTGCATTGGGGCGCGACGACGCAGGACATCATGGACACCGCATTGGTGCTGCAATTGCGCGCCGCGTTCGAACTCGTCGAACGCGACATCGGCGAACTCCGCGGCATCCTCGCAAACCTCTCCAGGCGCTATCGCGACACGCCGATGGCGGGCCGCACCCATCTCCAGCAGGCGCTGCCGGTGACCTTCGGCTACAAGACGGCGATCTGGCTTGCGATGTTCGACCGCCACGCCGAGCGGCTGGCGCAATTGAAGCCGCGCGTGCTGGTCGGCCAGTTCGCGGGCGCAGCCGGCACGCTGGCTTCGCTCGGTGTCAAGGGTTTCGATGTGCAGGAGGCGCTCTGCGCCGAGCTGAAGCTCGGCGTTCCCGCCTCGACCTGGCACGTCGCGCGCGACGGCTTCGCCGAGGCCGTGAACTTCCTCGCGCTCGTTACCGGCTCGCTCGGCAAGATCGCGCTCGACATCATGATCATGGCCTCGACCGAGTTCGCCGAGGTCTACGAGCCCTTCGTGAAGGGGCGCGGCGCCTCCTCGACCATGCCGCAGAAGCGTAACCCGATCTCCTCGGAGCTGATGCTCGCGGCGTCCAAGGCGGTGCGTCAGCACGCGGGCCTGATGCTGGATGCGATGGTGCAGGATTTCGAGCGCGCCACCGGACCGTGGCACGCCGAGTGGATGGCGATCCCCGAAAGTTTCGTGCTCTCCGCCGGCGCGCTGCACCAGGCGAAATTTGCGCTCGCAGGTCTCATCGTGGACGAAAGGAGGATGGACGACAATCTCGCCATCAGTCGCGGCCTGATCGTGGCCGAAGCGGTCATGATGGGGCTGGCGCCCCAGCTCGGGCGGCAGGAGGCGCATGACGTGGTCTACGACGCCTGCCGTCGGGCCAACGAAAAGGGCGAAAGCCTTGCTGATGCGCTGTCCGCCGATCCACGGATCTCCAGCCGCATCGACCGTGCCACGATCGAGGCGCTCACCTCACCGAAAAATTACCTCGGGCTTGCGCCCGCGATGGTCGACCGTGTGCTGAAATCGGCAACGCGCTGAAAACCAAGATACGTCAAATTGCGTATCTTTCATGTGCTGCAAGACGATCGCACACTTGTGTCTCGCGATGCTAGACTTAGATTGAGCGAGAGACTTTCGGCAGAGGACCCGGCATGACTGATCAACGCAACACCTCCACTCCCATCGATCCCGCAAAACTCGACCGGCTGGCCGAGGTGGCGGTGAAGGTGGGGCTGGGCTTGCGGCCGGGACAGGATCTTCTCTTGACCGCGCCGGCGATCGCGCTGCCGCTGGTGCGGCGGATCGCCGTGCACGCCTATAAGGCAGGCGCCGGCATCGTGACGCCGATCCTGTCGGACGAGGAAATGACGCTCGCGCGCTACCGCCACGGCCACGACAACAGTTTCGATCGCGCCGCCGGCTGGCTCTACGAGGGGATGGCCAAGGCGTTCTCGGACAACACCGCGCGGCTTGCTATCGTCGGCGACAATCCGATGCTGCTGTCGGACGAGGATCCGTCGAAGGTGGCGCGCGCGAGCAAGGCCAATTCGATGGCCTATCAGCCGGCGCTGGAAAAGATCGTCAATTTCGACACCAACTGGAACATCATCGCTTATCCGAGCCCGTCCTGGGCGAGGCAGGTGTTTCCCGACGATCCCGAGGAGATCGCGGTCGGCAAGCTCGCGGATGCGATCTTTGCCGCCTCCCGCGTCGACCGTGAGGACGCGATGGGCAACTGGGCGAGCCACAATGCGGTGCTGCGCGAGCGCACCAACTGGCTCAATGGCCAGCGTTTCCGCGCGCTGCAATACACCGGCCCTGGCACCGACCTCACCATCGGGCTGGCCGATGGCCATGAATGGGAGGGCGGCGCCTCGCTCTCCAAGAACGGCATCAGCTGCAACGCCAACATCCCGACCGAAGAGGTCTTCACCACGCCGCATTGCCGCCGCGTCTACGGCCATGTCGTGAGCTCGAAGCCACTGTCCTACCAGGGCACGCTAATCGACAATATTGCGGTGCGCTTCGAGGACGGCAAGATCGTCGACGCAAAGGCCTCGCGCGGCGCGGAGGTGCTGAACAAGGTGCTCGACACCGACGAAGGCGCGCGGCGCCTCGGCGAGGTGGCGCTGGTGCCGCATTCCTCGCCGATCTCGCAGAGCGGGCTGTTGTTCTACAACACGCTGTTCGACGAGAACGCTGCGTCCCACATCGCGCTCGGCCAGTGCTATTCGAAATGCTTCGTCAACGGCGCGCAGCTCACGCCGCAGCAGATTGCCGCGCAAGGCGGCAACCAGAGCCTGATCCATATCGACTGGATGATCGGTTCGGCCGAGACCGACATCGACGGCATTCTGGCCGACGGCAGCAAGGTGCCGGTGTTCCGCAAGGGCGAGTGGGCGAAGTAAGCGCTTCGCCTCAAGCGGCCGCGTTGCGCAGCATCGGCTTGTTGTCGATGCTGAAGCGGTTGAACAGTGTGGTAAACGGGCTGCCGTCGGTGGCCCGCACGATGGCGTCGGAAGCAGCGACCGCTTCGTAAAGCGCACCGACGGGATCGTCCGCCTCGGGCAGGTCGAGCGCGCTGCGGATTTCCTCGCGGGCCTCGTTGATCTCGTGCTCGTCGTCGAGTGCCGCCTCCAGCGCATCCGCCGTGCGCCGCATCTCCGCAACATCGCCGCCGGCGGAAAATCTCAGGATATCCAGCCAATAGGGACGGGCGACGACGAGCTGGACGAACGCCTCGAAACTCTCCGCGATGATCCCTGCGCGGCCCTCCGACGAGACGTAGAGCACATTCTCCGACGGCAGCAGCATGAACGCGCCGCCGGAGCCGTCACTGCCGATCTGCCGGGGGCTTTCGATATCGTCGATGGTGAACCAGGGTTCCTCGTCCGGCGTGAGGGAGACGTCGAAGCTGCCGAGCCAGGCGACGGCCTCGCCGTTGGCTGTCAGAACCTCTGGGGTCAGGGGCATCGTTATGGCTCCTTCGATGGACACCTTCGCGCACTTTGTCGCACCCCGGAAAAGATGGGTTCATGTGCAGGAATTTGCAGGGAAATCACGACGTTAACCGCTTCGCATCTGCAACTTGCGGCTGATTGTCGGGACCTGCGTAACAAAGAATTAAAAACCGGCTTCTAGCGTTCCCGACATCTTTCGAAATATTTCCGGGCTGAAACCCAGCCATACATATCATATCCCCCGGGGAAGTAGATGTCGCGCGCATTGATTGAAGTCGGTAGTTGCAATGTGGATCTCGAGCTGCGGCCGATCGAGCCGTCCTGGATCATCGATGGAAACCCGGTGTCGCGCTCACACATCCTGTCCACCAGCGCCGATGGCACCGCTTCGACCATCATCTGGTCCTGCACCGAAGGGCGCTTCAACTGGTACTACGACATCGACGAGACGATCATGATCATGGAAGGGTCGATCGTGCTCGAAAGCGACGGCATGCCGCCGAAGCGCTACGGCCCCGGTGACGTCATTTTCTTCCGCAACGGCGCCCATGCCAAATGGCATGTCGAAAGCTACGTCAAGAAGATCGCCTTCTGCCGCAAGACCAATCCCGCGGTGATCGGCTTCCTGATCCGCGTCGTCAACAAGCTCAAGCGGATGTTCGTCTCCGCCGGCGAGCGCCGTCCCGCCTCCCTGATGGGGGCAGGCTAGTCAGTTTCAAGGACGCTTCCCAGCGCCCCCTTCTTCTCGTCATGACGGCAGGTCGAGCCGGTAGACATCGGTCGCGGTCTGCGAGAACAGCGCCGTCTTCTCCGCCTCGCTCAAGGGCGCCGCGATGCGCTTGAAGGCGTTGAAGATCACCTGGTAGCTGCACTGGCCCTTGTCCGGCGGGAAATTGCTCTCGAACATCGCGCGCTTCGGCCCGAACGCCTCGATGCAGGTCTCGACATAGGGCCGCCAGGCCGCGGCAAGCTCTTCGGACGACGGCGGCTTCTCGCGCAAATGGAAGTCGTAGCCAAGCAGGCACATCGCGAGGCCGCCGAGCTTCACCACCACGTTCTCGCATTTGGCGATCTCGCGGATCGATTTGCGCCATTCTGCAAACACCTCCTTGCGCCGCCCGGTAAAGCGGCCGACGCCGGCCGGGCCGCCGCAATGGTCGAGCACGATCCTGGTGTCGGGAAAGGCGCGCGCAAGTTCAGTCAGTTCGCCGATCTGCGGATGGAACAGCCAGGCATCGAAGCTGAGGTTGAGCGGTGCGAGGCAGGCAAATCCTTTGCGGAAGGTCGCGTCCTGCAAAAGTCCCTTCGGCCTGTTCGCATACATGCCGGCGACAGCAGGATCTTCGTCCCAGGCCGAGGAATGCCTGATGCCGCGGAAGCGGCCGTTGCCGGCGGCCATCTCCGCTTCCAGCACCGGCTTTGCGGCGTCGCCCAGCAGCAAATTGGCGTGGCTGACGATGCCGGCGCAGATCGCCGCCTTGCCATAGCCGCCGCTCGCGCTCATCGCGGCGATGCCGTTGGCGAATTCGACTTCGCCGACGGGCCGGAACGCCTCGGGCCCATGCGCGCGGTACATCGAGCGGCAGTCGACATAGACGGTGGCGACGACGTTGTGGCCGGAAGCGATGTCGGCGGCCATCTCCTCGATCAGATAGCGCTGCCCGCGATTCCATAGATGGTGATGGGGATCGACGATCGGCCGCGCCGGATCGATGATCTCCTCCTGATGCAGCGCGAGCCAGTCTTCGCGCGGCTCGACAAACAGCCCGCTCGTATTGGTGGGCAATCCGCTTGCAGCCATCGGCGTTCGCTCCCTTATGCTTTTTGTACGGGGAGTCTAGCACCGCATCTTCGCGCGCTGCAGCGCGCGCGGCGCAACCGCGCCCATCATCGCGAGCGTATCGGGCGCTGCGGTCAGGTTCTGCGGCGCTTCGCCCTCACATCGACCGCAAGCCGCCAATTGCCCGTGGCGGCAGACTTGGCTTCACCGAGCCAGTGGAAGGAATCCTCTGTAATTTCCGTAAAACTCCACCGCGTCAGGTCGCCGGCTTCGGTCGTGCCCTCCTGCACGATGTCGTTTCCGCGCGGACGGCCGATCTGCTGGCGGAACACGCTGCGGCCGGGATCGAACCAGGAAATCCGCCAGGCGGAAATGGAGGGGGCATAGACCCGCAGCGTCGTGCCGTACCAATTGCCGGCGACCGGAAAGGGCGGCGCGCCCGCAAGGCGGGGGATGATCCAGACATCCTGGATAGCGCGGCCCTCCAGCACCCAGCCGAAATGGATGTCGCCGGGCGCAGTGTGTTTCGATCCGTCGAGCCCGTGGGCCGTGATCCCGGCATCCCAATCGCCGACGAAGCGGCCGTAAAGCTGGAGCGCCGCCGCGTGCTCGGGGTTTGGTCCTTCCGCGTGCAACAATCTCACAAAGTCTGTCATGTCGATCTCCTGTTGCCGGGAGATCAGCACAAACGGATCGCTGTCGACTTGGAGAAAATTGCGCGTCAGACGCCGTCAAGGATGATGACCGTCGGCTTGCTCGGCAGCGCATCCCGCGACATCCGGAACGAGCGCTCGCTGCGCCGGTCGATCTCGAACTGCTGGCCGATCCGGCGCATGAATTCGTCGAGCGGGGTCGCGAAGCGGTGCATCGGCAGCACCACGGACGCGCGCAGCCGCTTGGTGATCTCCGAGATGCCGTCCAGCGACATGGTGTAGGTGCCGTCGATCGGCACCATCACGATGTCGAGCCGTCCGATCTGGGCAAAGTGACTGTCGTCGAGCTTGTGGTGGAGATGGCCGAGATGACCGATGCAGAGGCCGGCGACCTCGAAGATGAAAATCGAATTGCCGTCGCGGATCATGTCGGCGCCGGAGTCGTCGCCGAAATAGCGGCGGATGTCGGTGGTGACGTTGCGGATGAAGGTGTCGCCGATGCGCTCCGACACGATGGCCGGCTTGCCGTCCTCGCCCCAGCCATGCAGCACATGGGGAATGCGCTTGTCGGGAAACAAGGTGTAGTGGGTGCCGTGGGCCCGGTTCATGGTGACGACATCGGGTAGCCGGCCGATCTGATAGGCGCCGCTATAGTCGGTGGCAATGCGCAGACCGCCCGGCGTGTCGATGAAATAGGTGGAGTGGCCAGCATAGGTGATCTCGACCTCGGCCGTACCGGTGGTCTGCCGGAACGCAACCGGCATCGCGCGAGGCGCCGCGTTCGCCATCGCCAGGCATTCGCTGCGCTGAGGCTGCTGGGCGAGGGTAGGTGAGAGGAATGCGCTGAACAGCGCCAGAACCGCCGAAACAAGTCGCCACATGAATCGGTCCCCGATGACGTCGGGGGAAGTCTAACGTGCAACGCAACGGGCAGCCAATGGGCGGCGATCAACAGCGCGTCAGTGTCGCACCCCTCACTCCCGCCGCGGACTGAACTTCCAGGTGATGGCGACGAGGCCTGCGGTGATGAGACCGCTGACGAGGCCGACGATCGGAAGAGCAATTAGCAGCGCGGCGGTGGCAGCCCAGCCGATCGAGGAGAAGGCTTCGGCGAAGGTCGCAAGCCGCGACGAAGTCTGGCGGCGGCGGAATTGGCTGCGCCGGGCCTGCACTCGGAACCAGAGCTGGATCGCGGTCGCGCAGGCCGCGCTGACGAGGATCGCGCCGGCGCTGATCGCGGCCTGGAGCGGCGAGGCGAGGGCCAGCGCCGCAACCAGCGGGCAGAAGATGACGGCGATCGCGATCAGTACCACCTCGATCTTGGCGCGGATGACTCCGGACGGGGTCAGTGGCGCCGTCGCGACCAGGTCGGGGGCGTCCTCGCCCGAGATCGTCAGCCAGGCGAGCCCGCCGGCGAGCTGTCCCGCCGCCATGACGATAACAGGCGTGATCAGCGTCAGCGCGGCGGAGCTGTCGGCAAAGCTGCGCCAGAGCAGCAGCGCCGGCGGCACCAGGTAGAGCAACTGCATCAGGGTCTGCGAGATCAGCCAGGGATCGCGCCACAGCAGCATGAATTCCTTGCGCCGCAGCGCCTGCTGCCGCGATCCACCGCGGAATGGCCGCTCCTTCGCACTTCGACGGCCGGACTTGCCGTAGGCGGCGGCATCGATCGCAGTATCGGCAAAGCGGCCCGAGAAGATCGCCATGACGCTTCCGAGCAGCGCGAGCCCGAGCGCCAGAAGCAGCAACAGCGCCTCGCTGTCACCCATCGTCGCCCGCGCCGGCCACCACCAGATGCTGTCGACGTCGGGCGCGTAGGCAGCAACGCTGCCGGAGGTCAGGATGGTGAAGCGCGATAGCGTGCCGTAGGACATGATCGCGGCGACCTGGAGCGCGATCACGAAGCCGGCGCCGATGATCGCAGCCAGGATCTGGGCGACGAAGCGCGTGCGCGCCGGACCGATCAGCCGGAACAGCAGGATGGTGACGGCAATCGCGATCGCCGCCGCCGACAGGCCCATGGCGACCACGACCCCGAATGCGGCAAGCCATCGCGCGCCGCCACCGATCACCAGCACGTCGATAAAGGGCGTCGAGAACAGCAGCGCCATCACCGTGACGGCGAGCGCGATCGCGGCGATGCGGACCGAGAACAGATTGGCCAGCGTCGCCGGCGAGGACATGATCAGGTCGAGATCGGCGCGGGCGTAAAACACCCGCGTCACCGACTCGATCGCCTGCGACAGCATCAAAGTCCAGGCCAAAAAGATCGTCGCCGAGATCACGATCAGCGAGGATTTGTCGAGCGGCAGCTGTAGATCGGCGAAGCGGCCGATCACCGCCCAGGCCGGCACGTGCAGGAGGGCCGCGAAGAACAGCAGGCCGATCACTGCTGCGCGCGTCCGCTTGCGTCGTCCGCCGGTCATCATGGCGAACCATTCGCGCCATGCGAGCCGGAGCTCGTGACGGGCAAACCAGGAGAGCGCGGTCGCCGAGCTCATGCGGCGGCCTGCAGCGTCACCAGCGCGATGAAGAGATCTTCCAGGCTGGTGTCGGCATGGCCGTTCTGCTGGCGCAATTCGGTGAGCGTGCCCTCCGCGACCAGGCGGCCCGATGCGATCACGCCGATACGATCGGCCATGCGCTCGGCAACCTCCAGAATATGCGTGGTCATGATGACGGTGCAGCCGGCGCGAACGCGCTCGCTCAAGAGGCCCTTCACGTGGCGGGCAGAGACGGCATCGAGCCCGGTCAGCGGTTCGTCGAGGATGATGAGGCGGGGATCGTGCACCAGCGCGCCGGCCAGCGCCACCTTCTGGCGCATGCCCTTGGAAAAGCCTTCGCAGCGTTCGTGCCGGTGCGGTTCGAGCCCGAGCGAGCCGAGCAATTCCTGCGCGACCGGTTCCGAGACGGATGGCGCGATGCGCCACAGGCCCGCGACGAATTCGAGATATTCGAGCGGCGTGAGCTTGTCATAGATCATGGGCTCGTCGGACACCCACGCCATCACCTGCTTGGCGGCGACAGGGTTTTGGAGCGCATCGATGCCGAAGATAGAGACCGCGCCGGCATCGGGCCGGAGCAGGCCTGCGACCAAGCGTAAGGTGGTGGTCTTGCCGGCGCCGTTGGGACCGACCAGCGCATAGAATTCGCCGGCGTGAATGGTGAGATCGAGGCTATCGACCGCCAAACGGTCAAAACGCTTCGTTAACCCTCGGACTTCCAGCGCCGAGTTGTCCGGCTTCATGACGGCCACACCATGCGGTTTTGCATTGCCCGCGACCATGACCCGAAGATGTTTCGGCACCGTGAATCGCTTGGCCGCAAATGCGGCCATCTGGAAATGGGTGCGCCTAAGCAATCTGTGAAGAGCGCCTACGACCCTCCGCCCGCGGTGCCTGAATTCACCGGAGCCAACTCGTCTTCCCGGCAGCGCCAGCCGTCGGCGGCTTTCACGAAGGCGAAGGTCCGCTGGATCCTTAAGCGGCGTGTCACGTTGAACGCCTCCGCGGAGCGTTCCTTGTTGCCGGCTGCCGGCTCCGGACGACCCGTCCTCGCGTCCCAGCAGGTGCCGGTGCAGGTGGAAGCAACCTTGCTGCAGGTCGCGAAGGGCGCCAGCACCACCATTTCGATCTCGCCCGTGACCTGCGCCTCCTGCTCGGTCACCTGGCTGTCGACGGCGTAGACGCGGTTGATGCGCAGGAAGTTGCCGCACGAATTGGCGGCGTGAATCCGCGCGACGCAAAAGTCGACCGCGTCGGTGTCGGGCGAGCGCGCCGCGACCTGCCGGCCGAACACCTTTTTTGGATCGCCTTTCGCCGCGCGGATCTCATCGGTCTTCTGCGTCAGGTAGTCGCCGAGACAGGTCTCGGCAGACTCGAGCTCTCCGAGCGGCAGGTTCTCCTTGCCGACCAGATTGCATTTGCGATCGCGCTCTCTCGTCCATCGGCCGTATTCGGCGAACGCAAAGCGTGCCGCGGTCGGGTCCAGTTTGCCGATCAGGCCGAGCACCTGACTGTTGAGCTCGGTCTCGGTGAGCGCCAGCGACGGGTCCGCGCAGATCAGTGCGCCGGCCGCAGTGTTGGCCGCGAGACAGTCGAAATCCGGATCGCGCAGGACCGCGGCGCGCTCCTCGGTCACCTTGAGAAGGCAGGCCTTCACCCGATCGAAATCGTCGTAGCGGATCGCGGTCTGGCCAACGATGCCGCAACTGAGGTTGCGCTGGCGGACCCAGATCGCATTCTCCTCGATCGCCGGCAGGCGATCGGGCAGGCGGGCGAGCCGCGCCTCGGTCGCCGAGCTCAGCTTCTCGGCGGCGGCGGCAAGCTCGGCATCACCGCAGAACAATTGATTGCCGGGGTCACGAATCTGCTGGCAGTTGTTCGTGACAAACAGCGGCAGCTTGTCGGCGATGGAGCGGTCGGATGGGCCGGTTTGCGCGGAGCCTGGTGCCGCCGGCAATGCCAGCAGCGCAAGCACAGTCAGCACGATGAACCGCATTCCGGTCGCCCCCTGGTATGGCCGCAGTCATGCTAGCGTGCCGGATCGTGCGGCGATATGGGTTTGTGGCGGGTTGCGGCGTGAGATCCAGTAGCCCGGACTACGCTTCGCTCCATCCGCGCTGCAAGATCGATCAGTGCGGCTCGGCGGTGACCATCGAGAACCGCACGGGCTCGTCGACATATTTCATCACGGCCGACTGGTAGAGCACGAACAGCGGCTGGTAGCCCCGGGAATTGTCGTCTTCGACCATCGCCATGCGGCGATTGTCGAGCATCAGCCAGTGGCCGTCGAGCCGCGCGGCAGCAACCGCATGCACTTCGCCGGCGCGGGTGTCGCGCACAACGACGATGCGGAGGTCTTCGGCGGCAATGCCTGCGAGCCGCAGCGCGGCCAGCTTGGCGATGGCATAGTCTTCGCAATCGCCGGCGCCGCGCTGGAAGGTCGCAAGCGGCGAGCTCCAGGCGTCCTCGGCGCCGTCATCGACGGCCCGGATGGCGAGGTTGATGGCGCGGTTGGTCTCGCCCAGCCGCGCGCGGCCGTCACGGGTGCGGGCCTGGTCGACGATGGCGAGCAGTTTCAGCGCGGCAGGCGATCCGCAACCCTCGCGGTCGCCGTCGCACAACGCGAGCTGCACCATGTCGTCGTCGAGCCTGTCCTTCAGCGCGAACCACTTTTGCTGCAGGCTGCCGGAAGAAACGGCGAAGGCGAACACGCCGAACGGCTCGGCGGATTTGCGCACGAGGGCGCCTGCTCCCGGCGACAGCAGCGTGCCGGCGCGAAGCTCGGCGGTCGATCCGAACAGGATCAATCCGCACACGACGAGGATCGCGCGCCAGGCGCGTTTGTGAACCGCGGACTCCATCTGACACCCCTTCCGGCTTCGTGAGGTCCTTCGACCTCGGCGTGCCGGGCTTTGTTGCTTTCGTGCAGATAGTGCGAGACGGCCCGTTTTGTTCTGCTTAACGCGCCCGGCTGGGGTCCCAAAACCGGGCAGCAGGCTGAAGCGGGCCTGCCCGGGTTCCGTAAAATTTTACGGATCGGGGGAGGAGACCCGGTACGGCGAAATGGAACCAATTGCAGGCAGAAGTTGCGGGGAGGCGGATTTTGCGCCTTATGGCTAATGCCCCGTTATTTCACGGGTTCTGTTATCTGGCTCACAGATTTAGTTCCGTATTTACCGCAGTATGTTGTCGGGAACTCCGCAGGAAAGATGACGTAAGTATCTGAGGTCGAATTATACAAAAAAATACATAGAATTACTGGAAATACGCTTGGGTTGGTCGAATTTTACCTTGAAATATTGCAATAATTACTTTGGCCGCCCTGCGGAAGCGCAGTCCGGCGAGGGTGCGGGCGGCTTGGCGAGGCAAAATTACACAAGCAACAGACGGTTTCGTTAAGGACTTGGTAATGCTATGCAAGCTTAGGCGACCGATACTTACGTATTTTTAACTCCTTTTTGCGGTGCCCAGTTGAATTACTCTGGCAAATTTGACGGCGGGATCTCGTTGGACAGCCAGGGTTCCAACCCGATCGCCTATGTCCATGTCGATTCCTTTACGGCCAAGGCACATGGTCACGTGCCGCAGGGCGCGTTCGTTGTTCCCGACCCCAACCTGATCTTCAACGGCGAGTTCAAGCGCGCGGGTCTCGACCTCGTACTGTCCCATGAGGGGCATGATTTCGTCGTTCACGACTATTTCAGGGGCGACAAGCGCGCGGCGATCGCCTCGCCCGATGGCGCCTATCTCACCGGCGACGTCGTCAACGCGCTGACGGGCCATGTCCAATATGCGCAGGCGGCGCCCGGCGCTGCCGCGGCCCAGGTCATCGGCCACGTCACCAAGCTCTCCGGCAGCGCGACTGCGGTCCGCAACGGCGTCTCGGTCATCCTGAACAACGGCGACAACGTCGAGAAGGGCGATGTCGTCTCGACCGGCGCGGATTCGACGCTCGGCATCACCTTCATCGACGGCACCGTGTTCGGCCTGTCCTCCAATGCGCGGATGGTGCTGAACGAGATGGTCTACGACCCCAACGGGTCGAACAACTCCTCGCTGCTCAGCCTGGTCGCGGGCACCATCACTTTCGTCGCCGGCGAGACCGCCAAGCATGGCGACATGAAGGTCGATACGCCGGTCGCCACCATGGGCATCCGCGGCACGGCGGTCCTGACCCAGATCAACTTCGTCGTTCCCGCCGGCGGCGGCGATCCGCAGCCGCAGGCGAGCTTCCAGGTACTGGTTGAGCCGAACGGCACGACGGGCTCCTACATCCTGTTCGACAGGGTCACGCTGCTGCCGATTGCGACGGTCAATCAGGCCGGCCAGATGATCCAGATCAGCGGCGGCAATGTCTCGGTCTCCAGTGCGCTGTTGTCGCCGGACGTTCAGAAGCTGATCACGGACGTGTTCACGCTGAAGTTCACCGACAACAACAGCAACACCAAGCTGACCACGAATTTCACCGACACGATCACGCAGACCAGCGCCGGCATCGTGATCAAGACGCCAGCCGGATTCACCGCGACCGCGGTCTTCACGAACCTCAATCCGCAGGACTCGCTGGCAGCGGCCGTTGCCCCGCCCACCAGCAACCGTATCCCCGGCCCACCCCAGGCGCAAAGCCTCGATCTCAGCGGCAATGTGACGACGGCGTTCTCGCTGACTGAGCGGGCGGCCGTGACCGGCGACACCAAGGATTCCGATACGGTCTCCGGCCAGGTCACCTTTGTCGATCAAAACCTGAGCGACCGGCCGACGGTGTCGGTGAACCTCACCGCCGCGCCGAATTACGTCTACAAGAACGCCAGCCAGCAGGACGTCACCGCCTCGCTCACTGCCCTCCAGAAGCAGGACATCGCGGCGACGCAGATCAACATCAACGTCGTCGCCGCTGGTGGAAATACCAACAACGGCTCGGCGGTCTGGACCTATACGATTCCCGACCACGTCTTCGACTTCCTCGCGGCCGGCGAAACACTGACGCTGACCTACATGATCAGCGTCGACGACAATTTCTCGCTCAGTCCCAACATCACCTACATCCCGATCACCATCACGATCACCGGTACCAACGACAAGCCGGTGATCACCACGAGCGTTCCGACCATCACTTTCGAAGGCGGTACCAGCGTGCCGGGCGGGCCGCTCATCAGCGATGACCCGACCTCGGGCACGCTGACCTTCGACGATGTCGACCTCACCGATACGCACGAGGTTGGAGTATCGCACTTCAGCGCGGTCCTGCCCGGCGGCACCGTGCCCAAGAAAATCTACGACCTCCTTTCGCAAGCCTTGAAGGTTTCGATTGAGGCCGGCGATGACAGCACCGGGTCTGGCACGGGAACCATTACCTGGTCGCTGCAGCCTATTAAGGCCTACCTCGCCGACTTCATCCCGGAGGGCAAGGTACTGACGCTGACCTACACCGTGACGGTCTCCGATTCGCAAGGTGCGACCTCGGACCAGACCATCACCGTCACGATCACCGGCACCGATGCTGCTGCCGTGGTGTGGATTGCGACGGGCGAGGATGGCCTTCCGTCCGGCGGCTTCTGGAAGGACGGCGATAATTGGGAAACCGGCACCGTGCCGACGATCGATGACGACGTCATCGTCATCACGGATCAGTTGCACGGCCTCACGCCGGCCTACCCGGTGACGATCGACGCCGCGGCCTACGCCAAATCGCTGACGATGAACGATTTCGGCGGCCCGCAGCCGGAGCTGATCAACCAGAGCTCGCTGACGATCGCCGGCGCGCTCAACATGAACGCAGCCTCGATCCTCATCAATGCCGGCACGATGTCGGTCGGCGGCGAAGCGGAGATCCTCGATACGAGCGTGCTCACCAACGAGGGCGATCTGACGCTCGCGGGCGGTGGCGATTTCGCCGTCGGCACCAAGATCACCAATTCCGGCACGATCGAGCTGTCGGGCGGCACGCTGAAGACGCTTGCCGAAATCCACAATACCGACGGCACACTGAAGGCCGATGCCGGCACGACCCTGATTGTCGATAGCGCAACGGTCGATGGCGGCACCGTCACCATTCTGGGTACGCTCCAGCTCGACGGCGCCAGCGTGATCGAGAACGGTACGCTGAACAATTCCAGCGCGGTCAACGTCAATGGCACGGTCGAGTTTGCCCATGAAGCCGTTTCCAACACGTCAAGCGGCACAATCAAGGTGTTGGCGAATGGCTGGCTGACCGTCGACCAGGGCTCCAGCGTCACCAACGACGGCACCGTCACCGTCGATGCCAGCGGCAAGCTCACCGTCAACGGCGCGACAATTAAAGGCGGGGCGGGCATCGGCGCGGTCACGAATAACGGCGAGCTCGAGCTCACCGGCGATGCGGTTCTGAGCAACGGCATCCTGAAGAACAACGGCGTCCTCAATGTCAGTGGCGCCGGCAATGCGCTGCATGACGAGACCGTCACCAATGCCGGCACCATCGAAGTGCTGGCCAACGGCGTGCTCGCGATCGATCATGGCACGATCAGCGGCGGCGCGATCAAGGGCTCCGGCACGATCGACGTGACGGGCGCCAGCAAGATCGACGGCGGTGCTTCGCTCAGCATCGGTACGGTCACCGCCGATGCCGAGTTGACGCTGGACGGCGTCACGGTGTCCGGCACGGTCATCACCGACAACTCCAGTATTGCGCTCGACAACACCGTCAAGCTCAAGGAGGGCGCCAGGATCCAGGGCGCCTCCGCCGCGTCCAAGGGTGTGATCGCCAACAACGGGACGCTCGAGATCGCCGGCGCCGCAGCGCTGCTCAACGCGGTCCTGACCAATACCGGCCACGTCATCCAGATCGACGGTGGTCAGACGTTGACGCTGTCCGGCGCCGAGATCATCGGCGGCTCCATCGACAATTACAGCGGCGTCCTTGGCGGCACGATCGACGTCACAGACAACAGCAAGCTCGTCGGCAACGTGACCCTGAACAAGGGTACTCTGACGGTCGGGAGCGGCGTCACGCTGAGGCTAGACGACGCGACGATTGCAGAAGCCGCGATCATCAATGATGGCATCGTCAACGTCGGCGCGAGCAAGAAGGCGACGTTGAACGGTGCGACTCTGACCGGCGGCACGCTGACCGTTTCCGGCACGCTGGAGTCCACCGGTGCCACCACGATCACCGGCACCAATATCTCGAACACCTATCTGATCGAGGCGATCGGCGGCGTGCTTGCCTTGGTGGCGACGACCTCCGCGACCGCGATCAACGATGGCGGCATCATCCGGGCCAATGGCGGCGAGCTCGACATCAACGGCGAGGCCGTCACCAATACCGGCACGCTGGCCGCGATCAACCACGGCACGCTGAAGCTGACAGCGATGACGGTAGCCAACACCGGCGGGACGATCATGGTCGACGGCGCGTCGAAATTCTATCTGACCGACGTCTCCATCAATGGCGGCAGCCTGAGCAATGCCGGCAATCTCTACAGCGTCTCCGGCCTCAACACGATCACTGGCGGCGTCACCAACACCGGCATCATCGAGGTCGAGAGCGGCACGCTCAACCTCTCCGGCGGTCTCACCGGCGCCGGCACGCTGATCATCGACGACAAGGCGACGCTCGAGCTCGGTGGCGACGTTTCCGGCGCGGTCGGCCTCAACGTGGTCGCCCGTGGCGACGTGACGATCACGAATAACGGGCACATCACCGGCACGACCTACGCCATCTTCGAGACTGGCGGCGCCGTCACGATCAACAACAGCGGCGACATCAACGGCAACATCTCGGTCGCGACCGCCACGTTCAACAACGATGCGGGCGGCACCTGGACCGTTTCCGGGACGAGCGTCTTCGGCACACTGTCCACGATCGACAACGCCGGCACGATCGATCTGCGCGACGGTGCGTCGATCTCGAGCGCTGATGGAAAGACGTTCGGCATCACCAATTCGGGTGGGATCGAGTCCTGGGGCACGGCGACGATCACGGGCACCATCACCAATACCGGCACCATCGAGGTCAGCGACGGAGCCCTGACGCTGTTCGGCTCGCTGTCGGGTTCGGGCTCGGTCACGATCGATGCCGGCGCCACGCTCAAGCTCGAGGGCACGGTATCGCAGACCATCACCTTCAGTGGCGGCGCAGAGCTTCAGATCGAGACGTCGAGCTTCGGCGGGTCGATCAAGGGGTTCGCTGCGACTGACAAGATCGATCTTTCGACCATCAAGTTTGACGGCGGCACCTCTGCGACTTACGACCCCGTCACCGGCGATCTCGTGGTGAGCGATGCCTACGGCCATTCGATCACGCTGAAGCTCCTCGGCGCCGACTACAGCAGTGCGCATTTCGCCGGCAGCAGCGACGGCCACGGCGGTACGCTGATCACGCTCAATGCTGACGACGACGCGCCGTCCTTCGCCGCCGCCGAGGCGTCGCCACACGTAAGTTTCACGGAACGCGCCAACACCACCGGCTCCGGTGCGTCCGATCCGGCCCCGGCCGCGACCGGCACGATCCATTTCACCGATATCGATCTGACCGACCGGCCGACGGCGACGATCACGAGCCAATCCGTGACCTGGTTGGACGCCAATCACACCACGCATCTGACGCTGACGCCGGACGAGACCGCCGCGCTCGAACACGCGCTGACGCTCGAGCAGGCCGGGAAGAACAACGGCACGGTCACCTGGAGCTATTCGATCGCCGACGGCGCGCTGGATTTCCTCGGCGTGGGCCAGACTGCGACGGTGGTCTCCACGATCAAGCTCGATGATCATCACGGCGGCACCGACACCGCGCAGGTAACGGTGACGATCACCGGTGCCAACGATGCGCCCACGCTGGCGTCAGTTACCATCGGGCCGCTGGTCGATACGGCCGTAACCGACAGTTTCTCCAATCTCA
The DNA here is from genome assembly GCA_023388935.1 of Pseudomonadota bacterium. Classification (GTDB taxonomy): domain Bacteria; phylum Pseudomonadota; class Alphaproteobacteria; order Rhizobiales; family Xanthobacteraceae; genus Bradyrhizobium. The sequence continues at coordinate 21,395 of JAEWFG010000263.1, forward strand.
CCGGGAAGCTGATTGGGACCGATGCCGACAGAGGTGATACGGCGACGCTGACCTACGCCGTGCTCGATTCGACGAACCATGCGGCGGCAACAGTCGCAGGTCACTATGGCTCGCTGACGGTCAATTCCGACGGTACCTACAGCTACGTTCCAGACGCCGCTGCGATCAACGCGCTCCCGGCAGGCTCCTATTCGGATACGTTCAAGGTCCAGACCACGGACGTGCATGGTGCGAGCGGCACGGCGACACTCACGGTGGACGTGACCGGCGCGAACGACGCGCCGGTGTTCAACGTCGACCAGATCAGTGTCACGCAGTACAGCGATGAGCGGGTGATCGTGCACGGTCTGTCGGTTACCGACGCCGATGCTGCCGCCAATGAAAGGTTCACGATCGCTGCCACCACCCACGATTCGGGTAGCAACGTGAGCCCGTCATCGGGGGCCGGATCTTTGGCCTATATCAATTCGAAATTGCAGACGGTCACCTACCGGGAGGGCAGCGGAGAGCCTTCCACGGATAAAGTCACGCTCACCGTGACCGACGGCCACGGCGCGACCGATACGATCAACCTGATTTTCAATCTCGCTGAGAATGCGAATGATCACGTCAGCCTTGTCGGGACGACCGGCAAGGACGTGTTCTTCGGAACGAGCTATCAGGACCAGTTCGTGTTCGCGGCCAACTCGAACCACGACACGATCGTGAATTTCACGCCGCATCAGGACCACATCGACCTGTCGGCAGTTGTGACGACCTCCAGCGTTTCCGACTGGATGAGTCAGCATGTGGCCGCGTCCCCCACGAATTCTGCGGATACCCTGATCACGATCGATCCCGCTGACACCATTTTGCTGAAGGGCGTCAGTGTCAGCGCTCTCCACGCGAGTGACTTCATCGTTCATTCCTGATGACCATTTGGGCGTGGCCGATCGTCTGTACATCCGATCGGAACTGCCATTGGTCGTCGATGCGTGATATCCAACCAGCATGAAACGTCTCAAGACCCTGCGGCGGTGGTTTGCTCGGAAGTTCGGTTTTGCGCGGCTGATGTGCCTCGCGCTGCTGATCCTATTTGCCGGAATTCGCCTCTGGGATCCGCCGCCGGTCCAGGAATTGCGGCTGCGCACCTTCGACATGTTCCAGCTGATCGATCCGCGCCACAAGGCGGCGCGGCCGGTCACCATCGTCGACATCGACGACAAGAGCCTCGCCAAGCTCGGCCAGTGGCCGTGGCCGCGCACCCAGATCGCCGACCTGATCCTCAACCTCACCCATAACGGGGCGGTGGCGATCGGCTTCGACATCGTATTTTCGGAAGCCGACCGGCTCAACCCGGATCGGGTCGCGAGCCAGATGCGCTATCTGGACGACGCCACCCGCGCCAAGCTGCGCGAGTTGCCGACCAACGACGAGATCCTCGCCGAAGCGATCAAGCGCTCGCGCGTGGTGGTGGGCGAGACCGGACAACGGGCGATCTTGTCGGAGATCGACAAGACACTGCCCTTTACCGGCGTTGCAACGGTCGGCGAGGAGGGCGCCGAGCGCTTCCTGTTCGAATTCCCTGGCCTCTTGCGCAACGTGCCCGAGATCGAGAAGGTCGCCGCCGGCCGCGGCTTGTTCAGCATCAGGACCGACCGCGATGGCCTGATCCGCCGCGTGCCGATGATCATGCGCGCCCAGGGCAACATCATGCCCTCGCTCAGCCTCGAGATCCTGCGCGTCGTCACCGGCACGCCGACGCTGCTGGTCAGGACCGACAAGACCGGCATTCGCGCCATCCGCCTCAAGGGCGTCGAGATCCCGACCGACAAGAACGGCCAGTTCTGGGTGCACTATGCGCGCCAGGATCCGTCGATCTACGTCTCCGCCGCCGACGTGCTCGACAACACGGTGCCGCCCAGCAAGATTGCCGGCAAGCTCGTGCTGGTCGGCACCTCCGCGGTCGGACTGAACGACATCAAGACCACGCCGGTGTCATCGACCATGCCGGGTGTCGAGATCCACGCCCAGGTGCTCGAAAGCGTGCTGAGCGGCGCGGTCATCTCGCAGCCGAACTATGCGCTCGGCGTCGAACTGCTCGCCGCGCTGATCATCGGCATCCTGGTCATCATCTTCACGCCGAATCTCGGGCCCGTCCGCCTTGTGATCGCGGGGGCGATGTTCGCCGCGATTCTGGTCGGCGTGTCCTGGTTCTTCTATGCGAAGTACCGCTACCTCATCGACTTCACCTATCCGCTGCTCTCGACCACCGCGATCTACCTGACGTTCATCTTCGCGAGCTTCGTGCGCGAGCAGCGGCAGCGCGTGCAAATCCGCGGCATGTTTGCGCAATACATGTCGCCGGAGCTGGTCGAGCAGCTGGCACAGGCGCCGGAAAAGCTCGTGCTCGGCGGCGAGGAGCGTGAGATGACGATCATGTTCTCCGACGTGCGCGGCTTCACCTCCATCTCGGAAAGCTTCAAGCACGATCCGCAAGGCCTGATCACGCTGATGAACCGCTTTCTGACGCCGCTCACCAACGTGATCCGCGCGAACAAAGGTACCATCGACAAGTACATGGGCGACGCCATCATGGCGTTCTGGAACGCGCCGCTCGACGACAAGCAGCACGAGATCAACGCCTGCGAGGCGGCGGTCGGCATGCTGGAGAAACTCGACGAGGTCAACAAGGAGCGCGAGCAGGAGGCCGCCGAAAGCGGTCAGGTCTTCATCCCGCTCAATGTCGGCATCGGCCTCAACACCGGCATCGGCGTGGTCGGCAACATGGGGTCCGACCAGAAATTCAACTATTCGGTGCTGGGCGACAGCGTGAACCTCGCCTCGCGCCTCGAAGGGCAGACCAAGGAATACGGTTTTCCCATCATCGTCGGCTCCAGGACCGCGCTGGCTGTCAAGGACAGGTTCGCGATCCTCGAACTCGACTTCATCATGGTCAAGGGCAAGAGCGAGCCGGAAGTGATCTACGCCATCGCCGGCCGGGAGGACGTGATGAATTCCGGCGCCTTCCAGCGGCTGCGCAACGTTACCCTCGAGATGCTCGGCTGCTACCGCAACCGCGACTGGCAGGGAGCGCTGGCCGCGATCGAGCGCGGCCGTCGAAGCGAAGACGCCGACACGCTGGAAAAGCTGTTCAGGCTCTACGAAGCGCGGATCAAGGACTTCCAGGTCAATCCGCCGGCGGAAGGGTGGAACGGGGCCTATGCGTTGCTGACGAAGTAGGTGGCATCGCCACCATCAACTCTCGTAGGGTGGGCAAAGGTGCGCAGCGCCCTGCCCACGTCTTATCGCTCGTCGGTCACTTGGTGGGCACGCTTGCGCTTTGCCCACCCTACGATGGCTGCGGTCGCGCCGCCCCCTCACTCCATCCCGATCGTCGTCAAATCCTGGAACCAGTGCTGTGCCTGCACGAACTGCTTGATCTTCGGCGACAGTGCATGCGGGTTGGTGTCGTGGACGACCCAGACCAGCGCGGCGTCGTTGACGATCAGGGTGTGCGCCTGCGCGATCAGGTCGTCCTGCCTGGCGGTGTCGAACGTCTGCTTGGCCTCGTTGATCAGCGCGTCGACCTTCGGATTCTTGTAGCCGCCCCAGTTGACGCCGACCGGTGCGATCTGGTCGGAGGCGAAGAAGCGGACGATGGCGTAGAGCGGGTCGGAGGTGACATAGGCGATGTTGTTGGCGGTGATGCCGGCGTTCATGTCGTCGGCCGCGCCCTTGCGCCAATGCGTGTATAATGTCTCGAGCTCGACTACCTTGAAGTCGATGTCGATCCCGATCTCCTTGAAACTCTGCTGCAGGAATTCGTTCATCGGCAACGACAGCATCTGGCCGGTGCCGCCCTGCGCGATGATGAAGGTGGTCTTCAGCGACTTGGTCTTGGAGTAACCGGCTTCCTCGACCAGCTTCTTCGCAGCGGCAAGATCATATTTCAGCTCGAAGCTCGGCTTGCCGAACCACGGGCTCGACGGATCGACCTGGCCCTTCGCGGGCTTTGCGAGGCCATTCATCAGGCCGACCACCGCCTCGCGATCGATCGCGAGGTTCAGCGCCTTGCGCAGGCGGATGTCGGTCCAGGGCGAGCCCGGCAGCATGCTGAGGTGATAATTCCAGACATGCGGCGTGATGTTGTCGACGATCGTCATGCCGGCAGCCTTGAGCTGCGGCACGGCGTCGGGCGCCGGCGTCTCGATCAGATCGACTTGCCCCGCGAGCAGCGCATTGGTGCGCGTCAGCGCTTCCGGCATCGGCACCAGCACGATCTTGTCGGCCTTCGGGATCCGCTTCTTGTTCCAATAGTCCGGATTCCTGGTCAGCTCGGCGAGCTCGCGCGGTACCAGCTTGGTCAGCTTGAACGGGCCGGTGCCGGACGGCTGGCTAGCGAACTTGTCCCAGTCCTTGCCGAGCTTTTCATATTGCGCCGGGCTCGACACCAGGAACCAGAGCATCTGATAGGGAAAGAAGGAGTCCACGGTCCTGGTGGTGATCTCCACCGTAAAATCGTCGATCTTGGCGTAGCTCGCGACCGAGGGCAGGCGGGTCTTCACCTGCGCGCTCTGCCGCTTGTCGAATTGCGGCGCCTTGTCGTTGAGCACCTTGTCGAGATTCCAGATCACGGCGTCGGCGTTGAACTCGCTGCCGTCGTGAAACTTCACGCCCTTGCGCAGCGCGAAGCGCCATTTGGTCTTGTCGGCGTCGTCGACCTTCCATTCGGTGGCGAGCCCAGGTACCAGCTTGCCCGGCCGGTCGGCGACGTCCATCTCCCAGGCGACCAGGGGGTCGTAGATCGTGTAGGCCGTGAACTGATAGGCGCCGGCGCCGCGATCGGGCTGGCCGGTCGTCAGCGGAATGTCCGCCATCGAGATACCGTAGCGCACAACCGTTTCAGCGCGCGTCGGGATTGCGGACAACGCCAGCGCAAGCGCGGCGAGACAGGTCGATAGTCGAGTACGCATGGCCCGAAGCTCCCAGGGAGAAATCGGGTCCAAACGTGCAATCTTGATGCCAGAATAGGCAGCGCCGCGCCAGCGCAGGTGCACAATCACAAGGACTTGTCGTCGCAGGGGCAATTTGCAGAATAAATTTCCCCACTGGCACGGCCATTGCTTACGATTGTTCAAAATCAATCATTGGAAGCGGGAAGGGGATTGAGGCGATGCTTATCAAGACAACCACCACTCGTACGGCGTTGATCGCGTTGCTGGCGCTCGGCGCGACTGCCGCCTGGCCACGCGTGGCCAGCGCCGACACCGTGCTGCGCATCGGCATGACTGCTGCTGATATTCCACGCACGCTGGGCCAGCCCGATCAGGGCTTTGAAGGCAACCGCTTCACCGGCCTCACCATGTACGACGCGTTGACCGGCTGGGACCTGTCATCGGCGGACAAGGCGAGCGTGGTGATCCCCGGCCTTGCGACCGAGTGGAAGGTCGACGATGCCGACAAGACCAAATGGATTTTCAAGCTGCGCCCCGGCGTCACCTTCCATGACGGCGCGCCGTTCAACGCCGACGCCGTGGTGTGGAACGTCGACAAGGTGTTGAGGCAGGACGCGCCGCAGTTCGATGCCAGCCAGGTCGGCGTCACCGCCTCGCGCATGCCGACGCTGGCGTCCGCGAAGAAGATCGACGACATGACGGTGGAACTCACCACCAGGGAGCCCGACAGCTTCCTGCCGATCAACCTTACCAACCTCTTCATGGCCAGCCCGGCGAAGTGGCAGGCTTTCTATGACAAGGCGGAAGGCGCGGACGCCAAGGCGAAATCGCAGGCGGCCTGGACCGCGTTCGCCAAGGACGCCTCGGGCACTGGCCCGTGGAAGATGGCGAGCTTCACGCCGCGCGAGCGGCTCGAACTCGTCAAGAACGCGAATTATTGGGACAAGGCGCGCGTGCCCAAGGTCGACAGGATGGTGCTCTTGCCGATGCCGGAGGCGAATGCGCGCACCGCGGCGCTGCTCTCCGGACAGGTCGATTGGGTCGAGGCTCCGGCGCCGGATGCGCTGCCGGAGCTCAAGCAGCGCGGCTTCAAGCTCTACGCCAACGAGCAGCCGCATGTCTGGCCGTGGCAGTTCTCGCGCATTGAAGGCTCGCCCTGGAACGATATCCGCGTGCGCAAGGCGGCCAACCTCTGCGTCGATCGCGAAGGCCTCAAGGACGGCCTGCTCGCAGGGTTGATGGTGCCGGCGACCGGCACCTTCGAGCCCGGCCATCCCTGGCGGGGCAAGCCGACCTTCGAGATCAAATACGACAAGGCTGCCGCGCAGAAACTGATGCAGGAGGCGGGCTTTGGTCCGAACAAGAAGCTGACGGTGAAGATCCAGACCTCGGCCTCCGGTTCGGGCCAGATGCAGCCGCTTCCGATGAACGAATATCTGCAGCAGGCCTTGGCCGAGTGCTACTTCGATGTGCAGCTCGACGTCATCGAGTGGAACACGCTGTTCACCAACTGGCGCCGCGGCGCCAAGGACCCCAGCGCCAACGGCTCGAATGCGATCAACGTCACCTATGCGGCGATGGACCCGTTCTTCGCGCTGGTGCGCTTCCTGCAGTCGGGCATGGCGCCGCCGGTCTCGAACAATTGGGGCTTCATCAACAATCCCAAGTTCGACGAGCTCGTGAAGAAGGCGCGGCAGACCTTCGAGCCCGCCGCGCGTGACGCTGCGCTCGCCGAGCTGCACGCAGCCTCCGTCGACGACGCAGCTTTCCTCTACGTCGCCCACGACGTCGGCCCCCGCGCCATGAGCCCGAAGGTCACCGGCGTGGTGCAGCCGAAGAGCTGGTTCATCGACTTCTCGCCGGTGTCGATGAAGTAGTGAGACTAGCAGCATACTCGGTGCACCCTCTCCCCTTGCGGGAGAGGGTGGCTTCGCGAAAGCGAAGCCGGGTGAGGGGTTCTCTCCGCGGACGCCCTTCTCTCGTTTGAAGTGACTGCACTCGCGGAGAGAACCCCTCATCCGGCGCTTGCGCGCCACCTTCTCCCGCAAGGGGAGAAGGAAGAAAGGGTGACCAGTGCTCGCCTATATCGCCAGACGCATCATCTACGTCATCCCGATCGTCATCAGCGTGGCGCTGGTGTGCTTTCTGCTCGTGCACATCACGCCGGGCGATCCCCTGGTCGCGGTGCTGCCGGCCGATGCCTCGGAGGAGCTCGCCGCGCAGCTCCGCGCTGCCTACGGTTTCGATCGGCCGCTGCCGGTGCAGTTCGGCCTCTGGCTGCTGCGCGCGTTGCACGGCGATCTCGGCAATTCCATCGCGACGGGACGCCCGGTGCTCGCCGAGGTCATGCGCGCGGTCGGCAACACCGTCACGCTTGCCATCGCCGCCGCCATCATCGGCTTCACCATGGGCATCCTGCTCGGCCTGATCGCCGGCTATTTCCGCGAGACCTGGATCGACAAGGTCGCGACGTCCTTTGCCATCGCAGGCGTCTCGGTGCCGCATTACTGGCTCGGCATGGTGCTCGTCATCATCTTCTCGGTCGAACTGAACTGGCTGCCCGCGGTCGGCGCCGGTCCCGGCGGCTCCGCCGCCTGGGCCTGGGATTGGGCGCACCTGAAATATCTCGTGCTGCCGGCGATCACGACCTCGGTGATCCCGATGGGCATCGTCACGCGCACGGTGCGTGCGCTGACCGGCGACATCCTCTCGCAGGATTTCGTCGAAGCGCTGCGCGCGAAAGGCCTGCATGAGCGAGGCGTGTTCCGTCACGTCATCAAGAACGCCACGCCCACCGCGCTCGCCGTGATGGGGCTTCAACTGGGTTATATGCTCGGCGGCTCGATCCTGATCGAGACCGTGTTCTCCTGGCCGGGTTCGGGATTTCTGCTCAATTCAGCGATCTTCCAGCGCGACCTGCCGCTGTTGCAGGGCACGATCCTGATC
>JAEWFG010000296.1 GCA_023388935.1 Pseudomonadota bacterium
GAAGCGTGGTGCCGAGGAGGCCCTTTCCGAGCGGCTTCAGCGCGATGACGTGCTCCCGGTTCGAGAGCACGACGCGGGCGAGCGCTACCTTCTCCTTCCGCTTCATCGCGTCCCGGACCACGACGAACGCATCCGCACCGGCCTTTCCGTTGGGCACGATATAGTACGGCTTGTCCAGATATCGCTCGTCGATGTCCTCGGTGGGAACGAAGTCGTCGATCTCTATCGTATGGGTGCTTTCGATCTTGACGGCGTCGAGTTCGTCTTCCTCGATCTGCACGTAGCGTCCCTTTGAGAGTTCGTAGCCCCGCCCCTTGTGTTCCTTGTCGACGACTCGGCCAGTCTCCTCGTCGACCATCTGCTGCTTTAGCCGGTGGCCCGTCTTCGTATTGATCTGGTGAAAATGCGTCTTCTCCGCCTGGGTGGACGCGGGATATAGCGCGATCGGGCATGTGACCAGCGATAGCTTGAGCGATCCTTTCCAGTACGCGCGCGGCGGCATCTCTCATCCTCCCGGTTGAGGAACTTTAACGGATCGGTGAACTTTCAGTTCCTGAAGCAAGAAGCTGCTCGCGAAGTATCGCGCGAAATGGGATTTCACGAAGCCGGCCGAGCCGAGCGGCCAGGCCAAGGTAGAAACGTCGAAGGACCTGCGTTTCGTTGTCCAGAAACACGCGTCACCTCATCTGCACTACGATCTCCAGCTCGAGCTGGGCAAGGTCTTCAAGTCGTGGGCCGTCGCCAAAGGCCCTTCCCTGGATCGATTTTCTCCTTCATGAAGGCGAGGAGGTCGAGCGCGATATCCCCGTTCGATCCTACAAAAGAGCGGATTAGGATCCCGGATTTTCGCTTTGATCAGAGTTCGCTCAGCTGAAATGATGTGACCAGACCCTACACTTGAGGGTTGTGCTCGCGGTTCGTCAGCACCACGCGGGCCGATCGCGGCCTTGTCCATCTCGCGGATGGTCTCGCGGATGACCGCGAAGGCGTCGTGCCCGACCTTGCCGTCCGGACGCAGGTAGTAGGGGTGGATCAGATATCGCGGGTCGATATCGGTCTTGTCGACGAACTGGTCGATCTCGATGGTACGCGTCGATTCCAACGCAATCTCCTCGAGCTCCTCTTTCCTCACCTCGATGAACTGGTCCTTCTCGAGCTTCGAAGCGGCGCTGCTGGTGGCGAACGACTTCCTTGAGGCCCAGCTCGCGCGCTCGGAGGAAGGTATCTACGGGTTACGCGCGCGGACGGCTTCCCCGGACGCGCGATCGCAAGGATGAGACCGATGAGTGAGGTGACTACTACGTCGCTTTGCCGTTCGTCCCTTCAGACGACGGAATCGCGCCGGGCGAGGCCACCGAATGCTTCAGCGCCCACGCCGCCGTCATGCGCGCTGAGGCCCTCTCGCGCAAGCCCGGCCATGTCGGCGCGCTCGCCTTCTCGCGGACGGGAGATCCGTCCAGCGGCGACTTCGACGACGCCAAGTTGATCCGGAAGTTCGGCGACGTGCCCGAGGATCTTTCCGCACTGTGACCTGCGAAGCTCGACTCGGTGCGCAACGAGATCACCCGCATGCGCGGCCAGCTCCGCTCGAACGCGCGGCCGCCGCAGCAGTAGCTGTCTACGACAGAGATGCTCGGCGATGGCCTCGACGCAGCGGGCGTGCTCCGCCCGCCTGGCCGCGAAGGCATCCCTGTCAAGGTCGGGCTTGAGCCGGTAGCCGGCCGCGGAGAGCCGCCCGCAGAGCGCCTCGACGTCTCCCGCGGTGACTTTTCCGTCTTTCGGCTTCAGACCGATGAGAGCGGCGATTTCTCCGACGAGACGCAGGCCCTCGTCCCGCAGCAACCCGGCGGCGGCCCGTTTTAGGCAGCTCGCGATTTGATGGCGAGGCGATGGCTGGGAATTTTCCGGGGATTGTCTTTAGAGGGAGGAGCCGCAAATGGGTGAGGAACGAAAATCATCAAAAGCGGGGGAACGGGCCGCTGAGGGCTTGCGCGAAGCAGCTTCCAAGGAAGAAGCGAAAAACGAGAGCAAGATGGGGCACGATCTAGCTAAGGGCGCTGATCGTTTCGAAGAACGCTCTAAAAGCTCGGATGGAAAAACCGCAGAAGAGAAACAAAAAGGGTAAATCCAAGCAGAAGACCCGTCGTCGCGACTTCCTGACAAGAGGCCTCCACAATGACTCAAAGCCTTTGCGCGCGAAGATCTGCCCTCTTTAAAAGAAGACGGTTCGCGCGTGAAACGCGGTTATACACCTCCGAGGGGTTGGTAGTCCCGGACCGTCGATTGCCTCCCCAGCCCCAAGCGTACCGCCGTTACCTTGTTTGCGGCCATGCCAGCCGGATCTACCGAGCGCTTCGATTCGGCTATCTGGCCGCCGAGTTGTGCACCGGGCTCTTACAGCGCCGGCAAGGCCTGAAACGAGGTGAACGGGAGGCGCACCCGCGCGGTTGTCGCCGGCCGCTACCGCTCCACCGGACCGAACCACGCCCAGCACGCCAGATTTGAATGGAGGGCCCGTTTCCGCCGACGAGAGCACGTGCCGTTTCAGGCCAGCTCGGAAGCGGTCGATCAGGCCACAGGGCGTCCGCTGACCGGTCAACTCGATGATCGCCGTGAGCCGAGCTCGATCAGCGTCCCGAGCGGCATCAGTTCGAGGTCTAGTCCAGCGGTGGTGATGTTCTCGCCGAGCTCTCCGGCTCCGACCTCGAAGCCGGCTTTCGAGAGAGACGCGAAGAGCTCGGATGGGATCAAGTGAACCTGCCGCAGATTGGGAAGCCGGGGCCGGCGACGGGCGAGGTATCGGTGCCGGACGAAGGCGCCGGCATGGGGCGTCGCCCTCGACGCCGTGGCCTTCCACTAGGACTATGCGGTCAAGGGTTGCTTTACTGAAGTGGTGCCTGCGATCGGCGGCGACCGCCACCACCCTTCCCTCGAGCGGCGCTTCTGGCAAAGGCAGCTCGATCTCCGGAAGGCTCCTCGCACTCAGGATGTCAGTCGGAGCGCGGCTTGCGCGCTCATCGGCGCAGAAAGTTGCCCTGTCCGAGGGCTGAGCGATCTCTTGGACTGCCGTTGGAAATTTAATCAATTCTGGGACCTCAAAGCCCTTATCCAAAATGTTGCTCTGCGAGACAACTCGCAAGAGGCCGCGACGCCATTGAATGCTAGAGTTCCGTTGGCGGAGACCGATTTTCAGATATTCGCCACAAAGCTCGGCGATCACCGCCCCATTCCTGTCGAGGGTGTCGTGACCCGCTACTCACTCGAAAAATTACGTCAGCGCTATGTCATCGAGGGCAAGCCTCTTGAGGCAGAGCTTGAGGAACTGCTGCGCGCTGACGACCGCGCGGGAGCGCGTTCCATCCTTGCTTCGATTGAAAAGCGGCGCTTTGAAAATCGGTCCGAAGGGCAGCGGCTTCGCAAGATGCTCCGCTTCGAAACACTTCTCTGGCAAGATGGGCATGAAGCTATCGCGGGTGTCGATGAGGCCGGAATGAGCCCGCTCGCGGGACCGGTCGCGGCTGCCGCAGTAATATTCAAACCCGGCACGCGCATATTTGGAATCGACGATTCAAAAAAGCTGGACGCAGATTCGCGCGAGCGTCTGGCGGAAAAGATCAAGGAAAAGGCGGCCTCCTGGTCTGTCGCGTTTGTCGAGGTTGAAGAGATCGACACCATCAACATCTACTGGGCGGGACTCCTCGCCATGCGGCGGGCTGTTGAAGGGCTGGCGGTAACGCCGCAGCATCTTCTGATCGACGCGAAACGGTTAAAAGAAACCGCGATCCCGCAGCAGGCCATCATCAAGGGTGACACCAAGTCCGCGAGCATCGCTGCCGCCTCTATTCTGGCTAAGGTCTCGCGCGATGCCTTGATGCGAACGCTTGATATGCGTCATCCCGGCTACGGCTTCGCCGACCACAAAGGTTATCCTGTGCGCGCCCATTATGCCGCTTTGTCCAAGCTAGGCGCATGCGCTGCCCACAGGCGTTCGTTTGGTCCCGTGCGTGAAGTTCTCGGCCTGCCGCCGCTGCCACCTTGGCCTTTGCCGTCGGAACGCACAGAAGCCCCGTCAGGGCGCGAGGCTTTCATGCTGCGCGATGGGAGCGCTTGATCACTTCGGTCTCCCGAAAATTCTCTATTTCGCAGGCGCACCGGTTGTAGTCTCACTCGAAGGAGCGGTCACTGTGACATCATGGCCCTCGCGCAGCGCCATTGAAGCCGCCGCAATTGCGGCCTCGAACGCAGCTTCTTTCGTGGCGTACTCATTCTCCGCCTTGCCGTCGTGGCGTACGCGCCACGCGCCCTCTTTTCCAAATATCTCATATTTTGCGATACCCATAAATTGTCCTCTTATCTGACATCGCGGCACTCGGCCGGCGCCTGGGCGCTGGCTCGCCATCGAGTTTCTTTGCTTTGCTCCGTTGTCCGAAGCTGTGCCGCCGCCGATCCGACCGCGGCGAATGTGTGGCTATGCGCTTCAGCACTTCACGCGTGCCTGATCCGCCATTTCTTTTTGCTTGGCGTTACGCAGGCAACGGTCCGGCGGCGGGACCGTTCCCAGAGGACGCCTTTGCCGCAGTACGCGTTTCGTCAGCTTTGAGCATGCTGCCAGTGTGAGGTGATGTCGGCGCCGGTCTTATTGAGATGCACGTGCTGATCGACGTGATCGACCCATGAGAGCGGAATGAAGTGATGGTGTCCACCGTCCGGCGAGCTCTGCTTCGTCAGCTTGATTTTGTCGGTTCCGTCCAAATGATCGACTTTTCCGACCATCTTCCTATCGGACGAAATCACGTCCATGTGTTCCTTGATCTTCGAAACGTCTGTCATCGGGCGCTCTCATTTGGCAATCGTACATTCGGCGGGTCAGCGAAGCTTTCGATTCCCAACGCCCGGCAAGCCGCCGATCAGGCCGCCCGTGCGAGCGAGCGCCGCTTTTGACGGAAGTAGCGCGTGATCTCCGGCAACGTCATCGCGTTCAGGATCCGATCCGGTGGGACGCCGCCTTTGCGGGCCATCTCGACGCCCCAGTGCATATGGTCGAATTCAGGTATCGAGTGCGCGTCCGGATTGATGCTCATCATGCAGCCGAACTCGAGCGCCGCCCGGTGCCAGCGCCAATCGAGGTCGAGCCGCCATGGATGGGCGTTGATCTCGACGGCGACGTCATGCTTCGCGCAGGCGCGCAGCACCTTCTCGACGTCAATTTCGTAGCCTGGTCGGCGCTGGAGCTGTCGCCCAGTCATGTGGCCGATGATGGTGGTGTGAGGATCTGAGATGGCCCGCAGCAGCCGCTGCGTCTGCGCCTTGCGATCCAGTTTGAAGCGGCCGTGGATGCTGGCCACCACGAAATCGAAGCGATCGAACACTTCACTCGGATAGTCCAACGAGCCGTCGGCCAGAATGTCTGACTCGATGCCTTTGAGGATCCGGAAGTCCTTGCCGAAGCGTTTGTTCAGTCGGTCGGCTTCCCGGTGCTGCTCGGCGATTTCCTCCACGGAAAGGCCGCCTGCGTAGTGGGCGGACTTCGAATGGTCGGCGACCCCGAAATATTCGAAGCCGCGCTGGCGTGTCGCCTTCGCCATCGTCTCCAGGGTCTCGGTGCCATCGGAAGCATCGGTGTGGCAGTGAAGGATTCCGCGGAGGTCTTCGTCGGTGACGAGCTTTGGCAACTTACCCTTCAGGCCAGTTCCGCCTCGCCGCGTCCCTCCCGGAGTTCGGGATCGATGAAAGGCAAACCAAGCGCGCGATAGATCTCGGCCTCGTCGCCGGCAATCAGGGTCCGCCCCTTGTGCAAGCCGTCGGCTTCCAACCGCATCTTTTTCTCGGCGGCCAGCGCCCGGAGCTGCTCGATATGAGCGGCGGAGCCGGTCGCGAACAGAAGCGTGGCGCCGAAGTGTTTGCGATCGGAGAGCCGAATCTGCAGTCCGTCGGCGGGTGACGGCTTCGGCGCCCTGGCGGCCTCCGGAGCCTCCGCAACGATCGCGAGGTCGGCGACGAGTTCGCAGCCTCGGCGGAAATCGCCGGCGATCGTCACGCGCTTGAGATCGGGTCGGGCCTTGCGGATCGAGTCCTTCGCGTGTGCGAGCAGGGCGGCGGCGCGGTGCAGATGGAGGCGGCCTTCTCCACTCTTCGCGATGGCGAGATTCTGCAGGATCTTGGTCTGGAGCGCGGCGCCGAGCCCTTTCGCTTTTTTGATGCGGTCGTCCTTGACAGCGGCCTCCAATTCCGTAAGCGAGGCGATGCCGAGATCCTGGTAGAGCCGTAGCACCTTCTCCGGCCGCAAGCCCGGCACGACGAGCATCTCGAGGACGCCCTCGGGGATCTCCTCCCGCAGCTTTTCGAGGCTGGGATGACTGCCCGTCTTGTGAAGCTTGGTGATGATGTCGGCGATCGCATCACCGACGCCCGGGATCTCCGTTAGACGATCCTTGGTGATGAGCACGTCTAATGGAAGGGCAAGAGCCGCCAGGCTGTCGGCGGCCCGAGAGTAGGCTTTCGCCCGGTAGGGATTGCCGCCTCGCAAGGCCGTACGCTGCGCGTACTCTCTCAGGAGACTTGCTACACCGCGAGCGTCGAGCGAAGGCATTCAGCGAGCCTCCCAATCCGCGCTTTGCGGGGCCGACGGAGCAAGGCGACCGCCGGAGCGGTCACTCGACCGGGGATCAAGTGAGCTCTCGAGCTTCTGAGCTGCGCGAAAGTCCCCGAGGTGCTGGATATTGGGGCCGTAGGCAGCTTCTTTTTTGAGGAGATTGTAGATCCGACCGGCCACCAGCTGCAGATGCTTCATCCGGCCCCGCGGCATCGATCTCGCCTTGCAAAGAGCTCGGACGGCGTAGGCGCGGAAGTAGTCGAATGCGTCTGACATGATGTCAGTAAACGCCGGCTACCCCTCATGGTTCGATCAGCCGCCATGGATCTCATTCTCCGATGCCGGCGCGGCGGCGGCTTCGCGGCGCCGGCATCCCGGCCTGAGTGCTGCGTCAATCCGAACCGAGAAAACTTGGAACCTCTGGGCGCTGCACATGTTGTGCCCGGCCAATACTGGAGGACGACATGAACAAGAAAATTCTTCTGCTGCTGACGGCCGCTTCGCTTCTGACGGGTCCGTCGTTCGCGCAAAATCCGCCGGCGACCGACCGCCCGAACAACAACGCGGTCAACAGTTCCGGCCAGAACAATTCCGACAAACCGGTTTCGGGGGCCAACAGCTTCACCGAGGGCCAGGCCAAATCGAAGATCGAGCAGGCGGGTTACACCGATGTCACGGGCCTGAAGAAGGACGACAACGGCGTGTGGCGTGGCAAGGCCAGCAAGAGCAGCACATCGACGAACGTCAGCCTTGACTTCCAGGGCAATGTCAACGCGGCGAAGTAACCGAGCGCAGCAGCTAACACAGACAAGGACTCAAAATGACCGTTACGATTTCACGTCTCTACGACAACTATTCCGACGCGCAGCGCGCGGTGACGAGCCTCGAAGCGGCGGGTCTGCCGCATTCGGACTTGAGCATCGTCGCGAACAATTCCGACAACTGGTACAGCAGCGACAAGAAGGTTGACCGCGACCGCGATGGTGTCGACGACCGTGCCGAAGGCGCCGCCACGGGTGCCGGCGTCGGCGCGGGTCTCGGCGGCGCCGCCGGTCTGCTCGCGGGCCTCGGGCTACTGGCGATTCCGGGCCTGGGCCCGGTGGTCGCGGCCGGATGGCTCGCCTCGACGGCGCTGGGCGCGGTCGCGGGCGGCGCCACGGGCGGAGTCGTCGGCGCGCTGACGCAAGCGGGCGTTTCCGAGGAAGAAGCACCTCTCTATGCCGAAGGCGTAAGGCGCGGCGGCACGATGGTTTCGGCCCGCGTTCCCGACGGCGATCGTGCGCGGTACGAAGCGATCCTCGACCAATCGGCCGTCAATCTGCGCGACCGCAGCGCGGCTTGGCAAAAGTCGGGGTGGAAGAGCTACGATCCGGCGGCGCAACCTTACGGGGCGGACGAGGTCCGCCGCGAGCGCCAACTGTACGGCACAGGCGTACGGTAAGTCGGTCGGCGGCCCGCCTCCAAGGCGGGCCGCCTTTTTTGCACGCGACAACAATCGAATACAGGAGCGGAGAATGAGCCGCGGAATGCCATCGATGACCGCCCTCTTGGGCATGCTCGCTCTCGCCGGTTACCAGAATCGGGACAAGCTGGCGGAGATGTTTCGCAACGCGACCTCGGGCCAGCCGGCGGAAGGCAACAAGGACTCGCTGAGCGGCATGCTCGGCAATTTGGGCGGCGTCGTCGGCGGCGGCGGCGTGGGTTCGCTGCTCAACGGCGGGATAGGTGAACTTCTCGAGCATTTCAAGCAGAACGGCCAGTGTGACGCCGCGCGGTCCTGGGTCGATCACGGGCCCAACCGGGAGGTCACCCCGCCCGAGCTCAAGCAGGCGATCGGTCCTGACGTGCTTCAAAAGCTGGAACAGCAGACCGGACTGTCGCAGCAGGAGATACTCGACCGCTTGTCCCGCGAGCTGCCGACTGCCGTGGACAAATACACGCCCGACGGACGCCTTCCTTCTCCGTCGGCCGGCTAACGCAACGCGCACTTGGAGGAAAACATGGGCATCATCTGGACGATCATCATCGGCTTCATCGCAGGGGTCATCGCGAAATTCATCATGCCCGGCGACAACGAGCCGACTGGTTTCATTCTGACCACGATCCTTGGAATCGTGGGAGCGTTCGTGGCGACCTATCTCGGTCAGGCGCTCGGCTGGTATCGGCCCGGCGAAGGAGCGGGGCTGGTCGGCGCCGTCGTCGGCGCGATCATCGTACTGTTCGTCTATGGGCTGGTAGCGGGCAGAAGCCGCCGGGCTATCTAGACCGGCTGCGTTCGCGGCGGCTGGCGGTCGGCAGTGGGTCTCGTGCAACAGCTTCTTCGCACCACACGAAGCGCGCCATGTCTCTAAGACGGATCCCGGCGGAGGCGTTCTGAGTGCATGGCTCTACGAATTGGACACGATCGCCGCGAGCGTCTTGTACGTGCAGGCGGGCAAGTTCGAGCACCGGCGCGATATCTGGCATCCGCGCTGTCGAACCAGTTCGAGGCGTTTACAGATCGCTGATGTCACGTATACGAAACGGGGCCGAGGCGGAGGCGACCGGCGTAGGCGAAGCTGCCGGAAGGTAGTGGCGCCCGCACCTCCTGGCCCGCAAGTTTGCGACTAAGCAGCAGGAGCCGCGGCGGATCGAAGCGCGGCGGGACGAGAGCTAATTCTCTTCCCGACACCAAATCAAAGATCTTCTCGCAGTCCCTTGAAGAACGGATGGCGCACCTTTCCTTCCGCGGACTTGGCGCGGTACTCGACCTCGGCAAGCAGCTTCGGCTCGACCCACACGCCTTTGTGGGCGATCCGCTTTGCGTAGGGCTGGGTCTTCCGGATCAGTGGCTTGAGTCGCTTCTGCAGGTCGGCGGCGGAGACCTTGTCGAAGCCATGGTCGACCTTGCCGGCGTAGACCAGATCGTCGCCTTTACGCCGGCCGAGGTAGATGCCGTCCCACTTGCCCTCATCAAGCGCAAAGCCCGCGATCGTCAGCGTCTCCCGCCGCGCGCAGGTCTTCTTGACCCAGTTGTTGCCGCGCCCGCTGGCGTAGATGCTGTCACGTACCTTCGAGACCACACCTTCCAGGCCGACCTTGCAGGCGTGCGAGAACATCTCGGCGCCTTCGACCTCGAAGCTTTCGCTGAACTGGATCTCTGTGCCGGCGATGATCTTCTTGAGCTCAGCTTTTCGTTGGTCGAGAGGCAGTTTCCGCAAGTCACGGCCATTCAGGTACAGGAGATCGAAGGCGATCAGAACGATTCTGGTGGAGCCTCCCTTGAGTTCGTTCTGAAGGACCGAGAAGTCCGTCGTACCATCTTCGGCCGGGACCACGACCTCGCCATCCACGACCGCCGATCCCGCCTTGATGTGCCAGGCGTCGTCGGCGATCTTCTTGAAGCGGTCTGTCCAGTCGTGGCCGCGGCGGGTGAAGACTTTGGCCGCTTCGTTCGCCAGGTGGACTTGGACGCGATAGCCGTCGAACTTGATTTCGTGAATCCACCGGGTGCCGGCGGGCACCCTTTCGATCGAGGATGCCAAGGCCGGTTCTATGAATCCGGGGAAGGGCGCCTTGACGCCGATCGCCGCTGGTTTTTTCCGCTGAAACGCCACGCCACCAAATCCACGCAACAAGCCGATTCAAGGTGGTACAGCGGGAATTGTTCCGGAACCCAGGAATCATTGCAGCGTTGCACTGCCATCAATCGCACAAGGAGGAGCCCCATGGCGGCGAAGAAGACCAAGAAGACGACGGCGCGAGGACGAAAGCAGGACCGCGCCCGCGTGGCCGGCGGGCAAAAGTACGAAGTGGCGTACGAAGCCAAGAAGAGCGGCCGTTCGGCGTCGGCGGTGAAGAAGGCCGTGAAAAAGGTCGGCAACAGCCGCAAGCGCGTCGAGAAGCGGCTCGCCCGCTAGGCCGCTTCAAATCCGGCCGGAGAACCGTGTGAACGCGGTCAGCCTCTGCACGCTGGGCTCGACCTCCTGCATGTAGATCTGGGTCCGCAGGAACGCGATCTCGTCGTCGAGGCCGGTCTCGTCGACGTCGATGGACCAGCTTTTCGGCCTGCCGTCGCTGCCGTCATTCCAGCGATAGCCGCGCCGCTTCAGGGAGTCCTTGAGTTCGAAAGCGGTCTGCTCGGCCCAGATCCGCAACGTCGCCTTGCGGGCGGTCTCCAGCGGGAGCGCCAGCGCCGGCGCGCCGGTCGTCGGCAGTTCAAAAGCGAGCACCTCCAACAGCGCGTGACAGTCATCGACCGCCCGATGCGCCTGGTGGAAGAAGCCAGCCCCGTTCAACAGATAGCCGAGCTGCGAGCCGGCGAAGCCGTGCTCGCGCCAGTCGATCTCGCTCATGCTGCAGCCCCAGGCCTTGTGCTCGAACAGGGGCCAGTAGCGTTCTGCGAACTTCCTGTCGAAAACGCTGTTATGCGCAACCGTTATGACTGCGCTTTCGGCGAAGGCCGTGACGGCCGCATCGTCGCACCTGCGACCGGGCAACCATTTCGTTGGTAATGCCGATGAGTGCGGTCACTTGCGCAAAAATCAGCGCACTCGGCTCATTGAATGCGGAAAACGTGTCTCTGACGCCGACGATCTGGCCGTCCGACGTGTAGTCGAACTTGACCATCCCGAGCTCGATGATCTCGTCTTTGGCGTGGTCTAGGCCGGTCGTCTCGGAGCAGAACGCCGGTCCTAACCTCCTGCCCCATGGTTGGGATGTACGTCGGTCGGACAACCAGGCGCCGCAGCACTCGGTAATCCGGCGAAAGGCTCAGGGCCTCGGCCATCTCGGCCAGATCCATCGGGGCTTGCAGCATCGGGACTCGAGGTGTTGCGATCCGGTCGCTCCCCTCTCGCACAAACGTGCGCCGTGAGGTACCAGAGAGTCGAGCAATTGACGGCGTTTTCGCAGAGTGGGTCCGGTTAGGTCGTGTCGCGGTAAGACAGGCCGTCGCATTCGTACTCCGCTGTGGCACGGCTGGGCGAACGTTTCGCTTCGGAACACGCGCCCGCCCCCGCGGTTCGTCCCCGGCCACCGGCGCTTTCCGACGTGGCGTGTTGGCAGCCGGAGGGAGCCGCGATCGTGCGCCAAATCCTGAATTGGTTCTTCCGCAATCGCGAAACCGGCGCCATCACGATCGTTCAGTGGCCCAATCTGGTCCTCTGGATCGTTATAGCGGCGGCCATTCTGCTCTGGATGTGGCCCTCCGCAGGCGAGATCCGCTTCGCCCTGACGGTGGTCTTCAGGGGTGGGCTCCTCGTCTGGGCGGCCGACGAGATCGTCCGAGGCGTGAACCCTTGGCGGCGCTGTCTCGGAACGGCCGTGGCCGCTTATGTGATCGTGACCCTCCTGACATGAGGACCAAAAATGGATCCAGAGATGGCACGCCTGATGTCGGAACTGGGGTGCGTCGTTCGTCTTGAATCCGTGCACCAACGTTTTGGAGTTCCGCGTTCATGGCCCCCGCGCCAACTGCAGAGGCTTTCTTCGGCTGTCCCTAGTCATCTGTCCGGTGGCCCGGTACCCGGCGACGTCCGAGTCCGAGAAGATCAGCTTCAACCAGCTAAACCGGGCCACCGGCCACCGGATCAAGGTACCTGAAGGTCGATGCGGACACTGGCGACGAGGTGCCCAACGAGGACATCGTCAAGGGCTATGAGCTCGACAAAGGGCAGTACATCGAGGTCACGAAAGAAGAGCTCGAAGAGCTGGCGTTGGAATCGACGCGGACCATCGAGATCGATGAATTCGTCGACAGGTCCGACATCGACCCGCGCTACCTGATCAGACCCTACTACCTCACGCCAGACGGCAAGATCGGCCATGATGCCTACGCGGTTACTCGCCCTGATGCGTGTTCGTAACCAACCCTTGGAGGATTTTTTATGACTACCGCCATCAACCGCCCTCGTATCGATCAGGACGTGGTGTTCACCAGTGTCGAACACGCTGTGCTTGCCAGGTGGTTGGTCCAACCGAAACCTGCTGCCGCTGCCTCCATCAAGCTCGACGGTGCCCTCGCCGAGCTCGGCTTCGGGACGTCGTGCAGACCATACAGCCAGTCCGACGCCGCCGTGGCTCATAGCCTGCTCGAGGCTGTCGACCATCGCCTGATGGCTTTTACCCGCATGGACGGTGATGAAGGTCAACGCCCGCCATCCGTCCGAGCCGCGTCAGCAGCCACGGCAACAGGCGGCACTGCTCCCGCGTGGACTATTCGGCATCGACTGGTGCTTGTCTGCACCAGGCATTAGCTGGCCGGTTCACTATCATTTGGTCTGGACACCGATCTATGACCGGTACGTCGTGACCGCGTCCGCATTGATCGCTTTTCCCGGCGCGCAGCGGCCGTTAATCGCTCGAGGCGCCGGGCGCCCCTCCAAACCTCGATCACGGGATGGGCATCGAGGAATTTTGCGGCTCGAGACTTTGCGTCTTCGTCGGCACCGCACTCCAGCTCATAGGTCGCATGGACGACGCCGCATAGATCGACCGCATATGCCACATAGCGCATGGTGTGCACAAACCGCGAAATTCGATTCATCCAGATGACTCCCGCGGCTGGCCGTTTGTTCCTCCGAATTCGGAATATCGCCAGGCCGCTGTCCCGCGACGAGCTTCAATTACAATTAGCGTCAGGGTCGCGCCGGCATCCCTTGCTCGCTACATCGGAGGCTCACCGGACGACCCAGCCTATCGCGTCAGACCCTCCGTTCGGGACCCTGTTCATGCATCCTAACGGCGGACCGGATGACGCGGCAGTACGAAAGCCCCTATCGACAGCTCGTCGCTACATCGTGGCCAAGCTCGACTAAGTTCATCCACCAGCCAGGCCACCACCCGCCCGGTGCCGCCGTAGAGTTTCGGAGGGACGCTTTCGGCCAGGGGAGCGAGCTGGGCAATGCGCATCGAAGCTGCCCTAGACCGCCGACTGCACGATCAACACGATGGCGGCCGACATAAGGTTCGCAATGGCGAGCAACGTCCAACCGGGCCTCGCTCGATGACGCTCAACATTCGTCATCGGGAAGCAGCTCGAGATAGGATTCCGAAGCCCGCGAGTTCTTCGGCATCGCTCTCGTCCGCCTCCCGTCTCCTCTGCAGATGACGCTCGAGCAGGCAACGGCGACTATCCGCTGCATCGACCTCGCGATGCCTTGCTCGGTAGACGCACCAAGCGGTGTGCACCGCCGCCCGTAGCTCGCTATCCACTATGCTGGGCTCCAGGATGGATTCTCAACTCGGCTCGACACGGAAGTTTCCGGCCTTCCCGTTCGCCGCAAGCCCGATCTAGCCCAACGCCGTCGATCACCCGCCCCGAGCGGAGATGTGTTGATTGCGCGGACAACGGGTAGAACGAACCTAGACATGTCCGAAGACCTGGACCTCGGGACCGCGAGGAAGCGGTTGAGCGACCACCTGACCGGGCCGTCGACCTGGAACGGCTTGCGGCTGATGAGACAATCCGAGTTCAAAGCTCAGCTGATCGAGCAGGCCGCCGCCTGCCGGAGCTTGCGACTCGGCGGGTTAAGGAAGCGGGCTTGCCACTCCCTAGCCCTCCGGAATTGAACCTGGTCGTCACTCGAGGGCCTTGTTCGTTCCGGTCTCGGCAGCCCTATGGTGCCCTACCCCTCAGCGAGCCTGTCCTTTACCTCTTCCACAGGCCACTTTTGATCCGCAGGTATCACCCGAACCGGGCCATCTTGGCTAACGAGCGCGTGCGAAGGGGCGCCATCACCCAGTTTCAATACTGTGAGATCGGTCTCCGGCTTCCATAGGACGGTAATATCGAGATCGCCGGGGAAAATTCGCCATCGCGAGCCGTTTTCCAGCTCGACTATGTGACCTTCTGCATGTGCCTTAATCTTCATCGAGTGAGGCCGACGTTGCGCTCGAGTGTCTTTAAGTGCGTCAAGCCCGAAACCACCAATCTCTTTTCGTCCAGCTCTCCAGCCGCGATCTGACCGAAGATGTGGTCCGTAACCGCTTTTCGAGCTTGCACCTGATCGCAATGATCCAGGTCCTTCATCTGCTCAAAAACCGCCAAGGTGCGCTCGATGGCGGCGGCTCCAACCCTTTCGTCCGGTGTCATGACCAGGCTCCAAAATGACCTAACGAGACATGGGACCTCACGGTTCCTGACGTTCCTTTCCAGCGCAGCAGCAGTAAACGCTAAACTCGGACTGCGAATGCCTCCCGGCCAAGCGTACCGCCTTTACCTTGTTTGCCGCCATGCGGGTGGGCATCTAACGGGTTCGCCGTCGCATCACAGAAGCTTTGCACCCCCGTTGCGCAACTGAGTGCAAGGGTTCGCATTGGCACTAGTTTCCCGCCTGTTGCCCGGGCTTGTCCGCGCTGACGCGCCATACGGCGTTGCCGGTATCGTCGGCGACCAGCAGCGCGCCGGTGCGGTCCAGCGCTACGCCCACGGGCCGGCCTCGCACCGTATCATTATCGTTGCCAAGGAATCCCGTAACGACCGGGATTGGTTTGCCGTCCGGCCGACCATCCACCAGCGGCACGAAGATCACCTGATACCCGTTGACCGGGCTGCGGTCCCAACTGCCGTGCTCGCCGACAAAGATGCCGTCACCGAATTTGGGGGACAGCGTCTCGCCCTTGCTGAACGCGAGGCCGAGGGCGGCCACGTGCGAGCTCAGGCCGTAGTCGGGCTTGACCGCCTTGGCCACCAGGTCGGGGCGCTGTGGATGGACTCGGACGTCCACGTGCTGGCCCCAATAGCTGTAAGGCCAGCCGTAGAAGGCGCCCTCCTGAACCATGGTGAGATAGTCCGGGACCAGGTCCGGGCCGATCTCGTCCCGCTCGTTCACGACAGCGAATAGCCGCCCGGTGTCCGGATCGACGGCGAGATTGGTCGGATTGCGCGTGCCCGATGCAAAGATGCGCTTGGCGCCGGTCTGGCGGTCGACCTGGTAGATCGCGGCCCGCCCCTCTTCGGCGTCGAGGCCATTTTCGGTGATGTTGCTGTTGGACCCGACGCCGACATAGAGCTTGGATCCATCGGGGCTCGCGGCCATCGCTTTGGTCCAATGGTGGTCGATCGGTCCGGCCGGAAGGTCGGCAAGCTTCACACCGGGCCCCGTGATCTTCGTCTGCCCGAGCGCGTACTTGAATGCCATGACCGCGTCGGTGTTGGCGACGTAGAGGGTGCCGTCCACATAGGCCACGCCGTAGGGCGAGTGAAGGTGGTCGATGAGAACCGTCTGCTCCTCCGGCTTGCCATCGCCATTGGCGTCGCGGAGCAGCGTGATGCGGTTGCCGCCCTTGCCGGCAGTTCCGGCCCGCGCCTTGACCTTGCCTTGGATGTAGTCCTTGGGCCGGAAAGGTGTTGTGCCGGGACTATTACCCTCGACGACCAGGATGTCGCCGTTCGGCAGAGGATAGACGATGCGAGGATGCATCAGCCCTGTCGCCATCGCCTGAACTTTCAACCCTTCGGTGACCGTTGGCGTCTCCCCCGGTTTCCAGCCTACCGCCTTAGGGACGCTCATGGGCGGCAACAGATAGTTCTGAGGCTCCGGCAGGTAGGGATTTGCCCCGTATTGCCGCATGGGATCGCCGCCTTGGTCGCAGGCCGTCAGCGCGACAAGGGCGCAGAGGGCCGGCAAGGCTCGGAGTATTGCATGCGTCAAAGGCGGTCTCCGGTCGCGGTGGTACGAACCGTCGTCACCTTCCAACCGGTGGCGGCAGCCATCAGGAGCAGAATCGTCACGATCGCAGAGAGCGAAATTCCTTGCGGCACGACCGAGGTCCAGGCGTCGCGGCTGTGAACGAAAACATTCAAGAGCGACAGGAGAGCCGCCACTGCCACCAGCAAGAACGTTATCCAATTGATCCGTCCGGCCCGGCTGGTGAGAAAATCGATGATCAGGACGATCGTGGCGACGAGTGCGAGCACCAAGCCTGCCGCGATCAACCATGCTGACGAATTCGCCCACTGCCAGTTCGATGTATTCCAGTACATGATATCGGTGGCCAACGCGGCCATCAGCAGGGTTGACCCCGCGGCGATGAAGAGGGGGTGCAGCAGTGATTTATGGCTGACTTCAAGCGCCAATCTAGCCATGTGCTCTCCGAAGACATTGCGGCCGCCGCCGCAAGCCGGCGTCAAGCGACTAAGCTCCTTCCCTATGTTTCGTTCCTTTCGCCCGCGCGCTTGCTGAGGAACTGGTAGATTTCGCGCTCGTTCAGGTCGGATGGTCTTTGGTCATGCCCAGAGCAGCAAGATTTCGATCGCGTGCAGACCGGTGGTGGGGCGTGCTGATCCGCCAAATCATCGAGCTCATGGCCGGCATCGGTCTCGTTGGCCTCTCGCTGCGTGACGCCTTCGACACGGTGGTGGTGCCTGGCGAATCCAGGGGCGTTGCGCGTGGCGCGGCGACTTCTCTTCACGATGCTGCCCGTTTGGAAGCGGCTGCGGCGCGGCAAAACGGGAGTTTCGACCAGCTTCGCTCCATCCGTGCTGATGGCGTCCTTCGTCACTTGGATGTCGTTACTGCTGGTCGGCTTCGGCCTGATCGCTCACGGCCTCGGGAACTGGTTCTCGCCGCCCGCCGACAGTTTCGAACAGGCCGCCTTCATCGCGGACAGTGCGCTCGCCACTGTCGGCCTGTCGGGCATCGAGGCATACGGGCCGGCGCACTGGGTGCTGGTCGCTGCGGGAATCTGTGGTCTGGCGGTGCTCACCATGGCGGTGACATACCTGATCGAGGTGCAGGAGGGCGTTTCCCGGCGGGATCGCGGCGTCCTCAAGATCACCACCACCTCGGGTCAGCCGCCGTCGGCGCTCGGGATGTTGGAGCGCTACGCCGAACTCGAGGCTCCCGAGGAGATGCGGCGCGCCTTGTACGACGGCCGGGACTGGTGCGCGTCGATCCTGCAGAGCCACGCTTCCCATACCCCTTGATCTATTTCCGCTCGGTCGGCACCGGGGCCGGTTGGCCCGGGGCGTTGGGCACCATCAGGGATCTCGCCCTGATGTTCGAACTTCTGATAGACGACCCGAAAAGCCGAGCGGATGCCGTCCTGTTGCGGACGAGGGATTGCGTCTCGTCGGAGAGATCGCGGGCTTGAGCGGCCTTGAGCCAGGCAACGCCCGACCGACCACGCCAGAGGTCGACGCTGTCCGCAGCCGGCTTTCTGCGGCCGGGTATACGCTCAAGTCGGATCCCGACCTTAGGGCCTTCGCGGCGAGACGGGCAGAGCACGCCCGCTGAATCGAGGCGATCGCCGCCCACCTCCGCACGCCGGCGGCGCCGCTGCTGCGCGTGGCCAAGCGCGCCGCCATCATGGTGGGGCGGTACACGCATGCCCACCAGTTCAAGCGTGCCCGACGAGAGCTCAAATTCCTGCGCACCCGGCTTGGCCGCATCATCCGTGACATCAGACGCAAGATCGAGGGTGACCCTGCGCTTGAGGATCGCTTTGGTCCGC
>JAEWFG010000313.1 GCA_023388935.1 Pseudomonadota bacterium
AAATAGCGGATGCCGTGGCGTCGCTGTCGCTCACCGCACCGGCGAGGACCGCGTAGGCTCTCTTGTTGCAATGCGTCCATCTGTAGGCGCCAGGGCAAAGATCGCGATCGGCTCCGTCACCTCAGCACAGTGGGGGTGGTCTTGCGGCTTCTACCCGCGCACTGATCCCGGCGAGCACCGCAGCGGCATCGCCGAGACTTTCGAAGAAGCCCGCGCAGGTTTCCAAGCCGCTTGGCAGGAGCTGGCAGCCACCCGCACGGGGGCGGACTTCGAGGCGTGGCGACGCCAGCGCGACTGGCCCGCGTGGAAAGACCGGATGCACGATCTGGCGCTTCCGCTGCCGACGCAGCGGCCAGAGGGTATTGCTCGCTGCTTCTGCGGCGAGGTAATCACGAATCCCACCTTGCACGATCACGTCCGAACCGCCCACCACCTGACGGCCGCATGAAGCTCACCAACGAACGCCCCTTCGCGAACCCGGAAGCCACAGTGCGCAAGCTCGTGGAGATCGCCGCCGGCATCGAGCCCGTCGAGGACGGGCGCATCCATATTGAACTGGTGAACCTCCCGTTCCTCCGCATGGGCGGCGCCGGCGATCAATTCCGCGCTGCATCGCGCTGGCCCGCGAGCGCGGCTGGCTGGAGCTGCACGAGTCCGGGACCTGCGTCGGGTTGATCTAGGCCGACGGAGAAACAGCCCCAGCACAACCCTAAATCCCGGGGACCATTGGTGGGATGGGTGCCTTAGCCGGCATTACGGCGGCGCCGCGTTACCCCGATCGCAAGAAGCGGAAGGCCTGCGCCGGCAATCGGCCCGGGCGCTCCACTCACGTGATGGCCGGGCGCGTTCTCGCAATTCCCATTGCCATTGCAGGCCGATGCGGTTGACGGAGGCAATGTCAGAGCGAGGGCCAAGGCTGAGGCGGACAGAATACCCAGGCGATCTTCATCGATCTCCTCTCTGGTGTGAGTTCTTGGAACGACCGCTCCGATTATATCTAATATTTAACTTTCGCATTAACTAAAACTAATGCGGTTAAATGTCGCCGCCGCGCGGAACAGGGCAAGGTTCGGGGATCTGAGTAGCATTTCCATGCTCGGAATCGGTCACTTTCCGTAAATGCGGACTGCTACCTATGGACGGCCCGGCAATGGGTGGCGCGGTCGACAGTGCCAACGCGAATACGACAGTTAGGCGGCTTACTGCTTCGATCGCCCTTCAAGGGGCACCACATTGTCCTGGTCGATGGAGAGAGGCTCCGACTGGAGGACCGAGTAGTTTGGGCGGGCAGTTTGCCGCCTGACGACTTGCTCGAGCTCAAGAGCCTCTATTGCGAGTTCATCCGCCAGGCGTCGGAACAGTTCGCGCTTATCCGGGTCACTCGTCCTTTTGCTCATGAGGGCGAAATCCGCGGCATCGACGCGGAGCTTCTCCAGTCTTTCCTTGAGGTCCTTCATGGTATTGGCCCACGTCCTAGACCGCCTCGCAATAGGCGGCCTACCAGTCAACGCCAAGACCATTCTACGGGTTCATTCGTTAGCTGCAGCTCGCCGGCTGCGATGACTTGCAGAATCGCGGCCCCGACCACGGTGGACGCGTTCCGCTCGGCCTCAATTACTCAGGCGCGCAACTCTTCCAGCTCGGCAAGTAGAGAAGTGAGCGCTCAGCGGTGTTGGCGAAGAACGACAGCAGCAGCATCTGCTCGAATGCAATTACGCAAGGCAAGCCCCTTGTTCATTTTATAGACCCACCCGAGCGGGAAAAGGTGGCACTTGCGGCAGTGGCGCGCATTAACATGTGGCAAGATGCTGCATACTTGTGACAAAAAAGATCTAACCAACGCGGTGGACGCACCAATGGAAGACTTGAGAAATTGGCTGCTCAACGCTGACGGGGCCCGTATAAAAAGGACGCCCCTAGCACCACCTACAATGTCGGGGCCGTTGGAGGTTGTTTGGCTCTTTTGACTGAGC
The DNA here is from genome assembly GCA_023388935.1 of Pseudomonadota bacterium. Lineage (GTDB taxonomy): Bacteria > Pseudomonadota > Alphaproteobacteria > Rhizobiales > Xanthobacteraceae > Bradyrhizobium. The sequence goes on from JAEWFG010000313.1 coordinate 1,974, forward strand.
CCAGCAGATGGGTTCTAGGACAGTTCAGCAATCAGTTCTGTTCGGTTTCGTACATTTCCGCTGTTCCCTCGGCGGACGATCCAATCTCCTTCCAGGCCTTGTTCTGTTCGTATGCGCACAAACGACGTTAGTGCATGGGGGCTGCCGAGGTCGCCAACCTCGGGGAAGGTTTACTCCCGTCGGGCTTTTTGTGCTTGGGGGCCGGAAACTAGCTTTTCAACGCCCTGCATTGCCGCATGTTCGTGGCGATGTCGGCTCTGCGGATCGTAAAATCAGCATCAAATCAGGCCGGATTGGATCCATAAAGTGAAGCACGACGGCTACCGGAGCTGATCATCCGGAAGGAACGATCGCGTGCGCCTGCTATCTTGTAACAGCAGCGACTGGACCAAACGTTATCCCTGGATCGCTGAGGCTGCCCTAAAGAACCGGAAGCACTTCGTCATCGACGGCGAGGCGGTCATCCTGGGCGTCGATGGCATGTCCGATTTCGATGCCCTGCATTCCCGCAAGAACGACCACGCGGCGCAATTCTACGCCTTGGACATGCTGGCCGGGGATGGTGACGACTACTGGCGCCTGCCACTCTCGATGCGCAAGGCAAACCTGGCGCGACTGCTCGCCCGGCGGTCGGACGTGATCTTCCTCGCCCCCTTTGAGCAGGGCGAAATTGGCCCCGACTTGTTCCGTCACGCTTGCATGATGGGGCTCGAAGGCATGGTCTCGAAGCAACCGACCGCGCCTATCGCGCGGGCCGCTGGGACCCTGGATCAAGAACAAGGGATTGAGGGCCGCGATGCAAGAGGAACGTTTGACCATCGCGAATTATCCCTCGTCGGCTAGGGGTCGGGTGGCCAATCATGTCGCGCTTCAACCATTTCGCCCGTGAGGCCGCAGCGACGTTGCTGCGCATGGCAAAAATAACAAAGGGACCCCAAGGTCGCTGGTGGCTTGGTGCAGCGTGCGGCCGATCTGAAGGACCGCACTGGCGAGCTTCATCCTGTTGACGTCGAGGCCATGGCCGAAAAGCCGCCCAAGCCTTGGACGAGACCGCTACCAGCAATCGCCACAGACCGTCCAACCATCCACTATCTTTGCTTCATGCGTTTGCGTACGAGCTGTGCCTAGCGACCGCCGGCAAGCGGGTCCTCGACGGAAACCTGACGCCAGCGTCACGTTTTGATTGCGAGAAACCTGAGGCCCCCGTCACCTTTCCACACGAGAAGACCCGACCCGCGCGGCTAGGAAAGCCGGACCCTGGGGGTCAAAAAACCTTACGCCAGCGTCACACAGAACTATCGATAGAACCATCGAGGTAACTGTCGAACACGCTGACGCGCGCGAGAGTGATTGCCGCGCCCACGGGGCTCCGCATTAGCCAAGCGGCGCGCCCCGGCTATAGCCGCGTCGAGGCCACACACGCGGCGCGCGCCCGCGCCTCTGAGCACGCCGATCTCTCCTAACCGGTTTCTAGGAGACTGTCCTAATTCGGACACCCTCGAAGGCAGATCACGACGTTTGGTGTTTCCTGACTTCACCGGGTTGCATGTTCAATGCCACTGCGTCCTCCGCGCCAAGCTCCCGCTGGACAAGGCTGGCCGCCCATCCCTCGGGGATGGCATCAAGCACGTAATCAACGGCCTTATCGCGTTCCGTCGCCGCAAGCCAAATCTGGCACTCGCCGCTATCGGTTGTAACGCGGACCAAATGGACGTTCTACATGTGCTTCTAAAGCGCGCAAGAGTGCTTTGGTTTCTTAGCGTCCGCAGAGAATTAGGAACATTTCTCGATCGAACAGGAGAGGCAGCCGAATGAGTCGGCCTCACTCTGTCGAGCAGTGCACGGCCATCGTCGACGCCGCGATGCGGGATGATGCGAATGGGGTCGCCCTCGACCATGAGTGAATTGCGCCATTCCGGAGGACAGAGTCAACGGCGGAGCGCCTAACGACCAACGGAGCTGCGGCTCGCGGCCGGACAAGACAATGTTCCAAAGTGGAATTTTGACCAGCACGGTCGGCAGATCGCGGGTGGGCTTCTTCGAAACACCGTGAAACGCGCTGTTTGGCCGCTGATGCGTTTGAGGCCTCTCAGCGGGGCCCTAACAACGCTTGTGCGGGAAGCGCGCTTCGGGGGCTCAGGCGCGTTGTACGGCCTTCCTCAGGCCTCGTCCGTGACGACGAGCCCGCCGCAAGATTTAATACCGCTCGATTGTAGGGAACACCTATTTGGAATGGTGGTTTGATCGAGGGGCGGGGCGAACGCCCCGTCGCTCCTTGGCATGTTTCTGTGGATGGAAGCCCGTGAGCAACACGCTGATTATTGGGCTTGTTGTCTTCCTTGCCATCCTGGCAGGGGCGATTGCTGGCGCGACGATCCGAACTCACTTGCCAAAGCACCATTTGACGGATGAAACTAAAAGCCTTGTAAACGTTTCGACGGCAGTGATCGCTACCGTTTCGGCGCTGGTACTCGGCCTCCTCAGGGCGGTTGAAAATTTTCCGCGCCCGGCGGCCGGACGGCAGCGATTGGTTAACGCGGCTCGCCCTAGGCCTCACTCACCCTATTCGTCTTGACAGTGTTTTCGCGCCGAATATTTTTTGCCGCGGGAAGCTCGCTTTCCGTTTCTCGAACCGCAAAGGACATGGAAGACAGTCCGGAGTGGCGACGATGCTCGACGAAGATTTTGCCCGTATCCGCGCGCACCGCAACAACATCCACCGCTATCGCAGCCTGCTGAGGACCCCGCTCTCGGACCTAGCAGTCTGCTGAAGAACCCCCTCGCCATGGAGAGAGCTTGATGATTCACTTTATCATCTCGAATCGGCGGATGGTCATGCGCGGCAGGTTTCCGGATCAGGGCGGCCTGTTTTCGTACATCGCGCCGGATAAGCGTGTGCCAGCGAACCATCCGCTGCGGCAGGTCCGGGAACTCGTGCGGGATGTTTTGAGTGATTTGAACCGCGGCCTTGGGAGGCTCTACGCCAGCGAGGGACGGCCTTCGATCCCTCCGGAGCAATTGTTGAGCGCCTTGCTGCTGCAGGTGTTCTACGGCATTCGCTCGG
>JAEWFG010000339.1 GCA_023388935.1 Pseudomonadota bacterium
CCCGATATGCTTGGAGGCCATGACATCGTAGGCCCCGCCATAGGCCTTGCGGGTGATGATCGTGACCAGGGGCACGGTCGCCTGGCTGTAGGCGAACAGGAGCTTGGCGCCGTTCTTGATCAGGCCACCCGATTCCTGCGCCGTGCCGGGCAGGAAGCCGGGCACGTCGACGAAGGTGACGATCGGGATGTCGAAGGCGTTGCAGAAGCGCACGAAGCGGGCGCCCTTGCGGCTCGCGTCACTGTCCAGCACGCCGGCCAGCACCATCGGCTGGTTGGCGACGAAGCCGACCGTGCGGCCGGCGATGCGGCCGAAGCCGATGACGATGTTGCGGGCGAAGCTCGGCGACAGCTCGAAGAAGTCGCCCTCGTCCACGACCTTGTGGATCAGCTCCTTGATGTCGTACGGCTTGTTCGGGTTGTCGGGGATCAGCGTGTCCAGCGACATGTCTACCCGGCCGATGTCGTCGAAGCTCGGCCATTCCGGCACGCCGTCGGTGTTGTTGGACGGCAGGAAGTCGATCAGGCGCCGCATCTGCAAGAGCGTCTCGACGTCGTTCTCGAAGGCACCGTCGGCGATCGAGGAGCGCGTCGCGTGCACGGAGGCACCGCCCAGTTCCTCGGCGGTGACGACCTCGTTGGTGACGGTCTTCACCACGTCGGGGCCGGTGACGAACATGTAGCTGGTGTTCTTCACCATGAAGATGAAGTCGGTCATGGCCGGCGAATAGACGTCGCCGCCGGCGCAGGGGCCCATGATGACCGAGATCTGCGGGATCACGCCCGAGGCGAGCACGTTGCGGCGGAACACGTAGGAATAGCCGGCCAAGGCAGCTACGCCCTCCTGGATGCGGGCGCCGCCCGCGTCGTACAGGCCGATGATGGGCGCCCGCGCCTTCATCGCCATGTCCTGCAGCTTGGTGATCTTCAGCGCATGGGTCTCGGACAGCGAGCCGCCGAACACGGTGAAGTCCTTGGCGAACACAAACGTCTTGCGGCCGTTGACGGTACCCCAGCCGGTGACGACGCCGTCGCCGGGGATCCTGGTCTTCTCCATGCCGAACTCGGTCGAGCGGTGCTCGACGAACATGTCGAACTCCTCGAACGATCCCTTGTCGAGCAGAAGCTCGATGCGCTCGCGTGCGGTCAGCTTGCCGCGGGCGTGCTGCGCGTCGATGCGCTTCTCCCCGCCGCCGAGCTTTGCGCCGGCACGACGTTCTTCAAGGGCGTCCAGGATATGTTTCATTTGCTCCCGCCAGTTCTTAACCTAAATGCGATTGCCGGGGGTTCTAACACGGCATTTTGCGAGCCGGGAAGCGGCTTTCGGCGTCGCAGGGCTGCCCTGCCGCAGCGTGAAAGCGCAAGGAATTACAAAGTTTTGCCTAGGAGACGACCATGGACGAGCAAGCTGCCGAGACCGGCGCGGCGACAGGCGGCGTCAACATCCTGCTCCGCCTGGAGGGCCTGACCCTGTTTGTGGGGATGGTGATGCTCTACGCGGCCTGGGGCGGCTCCTGGCTGGTCTTCGCCCTGCTCTTCTTCGTCCCCGATCTGAGCTTCCTGGCATACCTGTCGGACGCCAAATTCGGCGCGCTGGTCTACAACGCCGCCCACAGCTACATGCTGCCGGTGACACTGATGACGCTGGGCTTCGGCTTCGCCTCGCCCCTCACCCTGTCAATCGCATTGATCTGGCTCGCCCATATCGGTATCGACCGGGCGCTCGGCTATGGCCTGAAATATTCGGCTGGATTCGGCTTCACCCATCTCGGCCGGATCGGCCGGCAGAAGGACGCCTGACCCGACTCGCTCTCGCGGCGGGATGCGGCCATTTGGCCAGCCCTCGCCGGTTGACCAGGCCTGCCGATTCAGGCTTGCTCGGAACTCACGATCAGGCGCCGAATGTTGCGTGAGCTCAGTCGGTACGGCGGCGGTCAACACGTCTGGCTGCAAGCATCACCCCATGTCCGCGACGGTCGTCCCCCTGCCGCCGAAGAGCTCGTCCGAAACCACCGACTTCCTGCGGCGGATGGCCAGCATGGTGTCGGGACAGAACGGCGAGACGTTGCTGCGCGCCGCAGCCCTGATCGAATCGCTCACGAAGCGGGCGATGTCGGCCGAGCGGCTGTTTCACGAGCAAGAGGAAGAGAACAAGCGTCTCGTCAAGCTGCGTGAAGGCACCGAGCTCGTGGTCGGTCAGATCGAGACCTTGCGGAAGCAGCTCGCGGACGTGACCTCGGCTGCCGCCGCCGAGCGCGCAGCGTTCGATGCCGAGCGCGTTAAGCTGCTCGGCCTGATGCAGGATGCCGAAAGCCATATCGTCAAGCTGACCATGGAACTCGAGACGCTGCGCGCCTCCGTCGACGGTTTCAACGAGACCGCGGTCTCCGTGCCGATCGAGGTGCTGCGGCTGGCGCGCACGCAGTTCGACTTCCTTTCCGACGGCTTTGCCCGCGAGGGCGACGTGATCTCGCGAGCGATGAGCGAGATCGGCGGCTTTGCGATCGATCAGGCGCTGACGGCGAAGAAGCCCGACAATCCGGCCTGAGCCGACGCGAAGGCTGGCGAATTGACAGCGCGGGGTGGATTTCCTGCAGGCGCTGTTCAAGCTGGGTTAGCAGATGTTACTCCGGCAGCCGCTTGCCGCGCATGTCCTTGCCGTTCTGGTGCAACGTCAGCTCGGGTGAAACACCACCCTCAGGGCGAGTGAAGGTGATCTGGGCATCGACGACGCGGTAGAAAAAGTCCGTGTCGCTCTCGGCGAACACCTCGAACTCGTTCTGATTGGTCACCTGCACGAACAACCGCGCGCCGTCGGCACGCACGGTCAGTGCGAAGGCCGGCGAAATCGCGTAGCGTCCGACATAGGCCGCGAGCACGGCGGGATCGACCGGGACCAGGCGCCGCACCGTGGGCGGTGGATAGGCCGGATTGAGCAGGTTGAGGCCAAGCGACGTGTTGGCGGCATAGTCGGCGGCATTGGACAGCAGGATGGAAGCCTGTTGCGTCCTGGTCGAGTATCCGACGAAGGTGGCGTAGCCGCCAGTGCCGCCGTCCTTCCAGATGACATCGTCGTCGAACCGCGAACTGGTGAACCAGCCAAACGCAACATCGCGCTGCGCGAGCCGCGGACGGCGCACCGACAGCGTCATCTTCATCGCCTCGGCAAGCGGCGTGTCACGCGTTCCCCGACAGGCGTCGATGAATTTGAAGAGGTCGTTCAAGGTCGAACGCAGTGCGCCAGCGCCAGCCAGCACGTCGAAATCCCAGTTCGCGACCGGCGCGAGCAGCGCATTGTGGCCCTGCGCGAGGTGGTCGCGCATCGAGGCTGACAGCGTGATGCGCGTATCCTCCATGCCGAGCGGTACGCAGATGCGCGACAGGACGAGCTCCTCATAGCTCTTGCCCGCCTTGAGCGAGAGGATATGACCGAGCAGGCCGAAGCCTAGATTGGCGTATTCGTAGAATTTGCCCGGCTGATGGGCGAGCTTATGGCGCGTCAGGAAATCGTAAAGCCGATCCGCGCCATAGTCGACATAGGGGTTGGCCGGGTCTTTCGGGGCGAAATTGTCCGGCATGCGCGGCAGGCCAGAGGTGTAGGTTGCGAGATCCAGCAAGGTGATCGGCACGCTCTGGAATTCGGGCACGACGATACCGCCCGGCAGGAATTTCGCCGCGGGATCGTTGAGCCCCACCTCGCCGCGCACGACCATGTCGGCGAGCAGCAACGCCGTGAAGACTTTCGTGATCGAGCCGATCTCGAACACCGTATCGGCATTGAGCGGACGGTCATTCGCGCCGCCTGAGCGGCCGAAGGTCGCGACGATGCGGCGGTCGCCGATGATCCGGCCGGCGACGAGCCCCATCGTTTCCTGGCCAATCTCGATATGCTCCCTAAGAACGGCGGCAAGCTCCGCCTCGGGCGGGGATTGCGCGCCCGATCGCTCGGGCGCCAGAAGCAGCGCGGCTCCTCCAAGCAAAACGCCCCGGCGATGAATCATGCTGGCCCCCTGGTCGCGTGGTCTACGGCTCACCCGGCTTGAACGGCTCCTGCTTGTCCGGCGGCACTGTCTCTTCCGCCATCGCCAGCAGCATCGCAACCATCACGTAATTGCCGGCGACCGCTGTGAGGTCGACGATCTGCTGGTCGTTGAAAATCTTCTTCGCCCGCGCATAAGTCTCGTCGGTGACCTTCTTGGTGGTGGTGAGCTCGGTGACGAAGTCGTAGACCACAGCCTCGTCCTCGGCCATCTTCGACGGGCGCTTGTTGGCCTTCAGCTCCGCGATGATGTCGGGCGACAGGCCCGCCTTCGCCGCCAGCGGCGCGTGGGCGAACCATTCCACCTGCGAGCGCCACTGCCGCCCGATGATGATGATCGCGAATTCATTGAGCTTGGTCGGGACCGAGGTTTCCCAGCGCAGATAGTGGAACAGGTCGAACAGGCGCTGGCCGAGCACCGGGCTGCGGATCATCGGATTGTAGGGGCCGCCGATGCCGACGCTCGACACCTTCATGATCTGCTCGCCGAGCGGCTTCTGCTTGGCGTCGAGCTGGTCCATGGTGAGCTGCGGAAAGCGCGGCTCCTTGCTGGTGGCGGGTGCAGCAAACATCGTCGCGGCAAGCCAGCCGCCTGCAGCGGCAAGCGTGAGCGACGACAGCCAGAGCGGCGTTGAGTTCATTCGTTTCCTCCCGACCCTTTTTTCTTGCTTGGTCGGGACGATGCTAGTCGAGAGACGCGGGACGCGCCAGCATGGTTGAGTCAGATCGCGCCGATATCGGCAAGGCAGGCTTGCGTCAGCGTCATGCGGGCCTCGATGTGGCGCTGTTCGCGGCAATCCATGTTGAGCGCGAACACGGTGTGCGCATCGCCCTTCTCGGCCCAGCCCACCATCCAGCCGAGCGACGGCTCGCCGCGCTCCGCCCCTAACAGGCCGGACTTGGCGCGGATGACGCTATCGCCGACCTTGGTCACCGGAAGGATATCGCAGACGAGATCCTGGCTACGTTTGGAGATCGGCAGCGCGCGGCGGCGCAGCCGATCGACGAAATCGATCTGCTCGATCGGGTCGATGCGCAAGGCGCCGGTGAGCCAGAACTGATCGATACCGCCGCCGATGTCGCGATTGCCGTAGTCGAACAGATCGACGAACTTCTGCATCCGTTCCTGCCCGATGCGGCGCGCAATCTCCTGATAGACCGGCACCGCACTCACGAGAATCGCGCTGCGCAGCGTGTGATCCTTGTTCCAGGCTTCGATCGGGCGCTTCACGCCGTCCCATGGAAACACATCCTTGTCGGGATCGGCGACCACGCCGGTTTCGAGCGCAATCAGCGAGTTCGGGATCTTGAAGGTCGAGGCCGGCAGCTTGCCTTCGCCCGAGCGCTCGCTGTCGCTGGCGACGATCAGATAGTCGTCGACCTTGTAGCCGACGAAGGTGCCGACGGTGCCGAGGTCGGTGAAGCGCTTGGCGAGGCTGTCGCGGATTTCATTGCGCGGCGGCGCGACATTGGCGAGCGCCCGCGACGGCAGGATCGCGGCTGCGGCGAGAAGGCCGAGGGTGGAACGGCGGGTCGGCAAGAGCGGTGTCCGTTGAGTTGAGAATGCGGCGCGACCATGCAGCCGCTATCGTGGTGAAACGATGACAACGTGCTACCGCGCCCGGCCCGACAGCCGCAACACGAACACCAGCACTTCGGCGACGGCCTTGTAGAGATCGGGCGGGATCTCCTCGCCGAGCTCGACCTTGGACAGTGCGCCGGCCAGAATCTCGTTCTCCTCGATCGGAATGTCGTGCGCTTTCGCGATCTCGACGATCTTGGCGCCGATCGTCCCCTTGCCCTTGGCGACGACCACCGGCGCGCCGCTGCCCTTCTCGTAATGCAGCGCAATCGCAAGCTTGGATTCGTCGCTCATGTCGCGCGATCCCAAAAATGCCCGGCGCGGGCCGGTGCAGGCTGCGGCGGGGTGCCGTCGCTGACCACGATGTCGCCAGGCTTGAGCTCGGCCCTGGTCAGCGCCTGATTGAGCTCGCCAACGCCGGCGCGAAGCTGCTGCGCGGTCGCCGGCTGCTCCGCCCACATCCGCACGAAGGTCTTGTCGCCGTTGAGCGTGATCAGCGCATGCACGGGGCCGGCCGGCTCGACATTGAGCGAGAAGCGCGCGCGCCAGGCGCGCTTGGCGGGATCGGCGGACTCGCTGCCGCCGTCGCGCGAAATCTCGAATTGCGCCATCGCGGTGCCCTGCGGCGTTGCAAAGGGAATTTCGAAATTCCACTGCGACACGGCCGGATCGATGCGATGGCCGCTGGCATCGGCGCGATCAGGGAGTGAAGCGACCTGGAGCAAGGTCTGCCGCGCGATCGCGGCGTCGGTGTCGTCGAGCAGGCGATGCACGGTCGCAGCGAGCGGGGTATCCGGCGCGAGCGAGGGCGAGGCAATGGACTGGGGCGACGGCAATGCGCCGCGAAACGGCGGCGGCGTGGTCGCGCGCGCGGCCGCCTCGAAGACGTGGCCATCAGGCACGGCCTTGTTCGAACCGAGGACGTTGCCGGTCATGCGCGGCAGGTTTTGCGTGACCTCTTGCAGGAGGCTCGCGGCAAGACCTGCGGACATGGTTCGCGGCACCGCGGCCTGCGACGCGTCGGCGGCGATATCAGCCAGTACGGCAGCAGCGAGTGTGGCGCTGCGCGGCATTTGCGGTGATTGCACCATCTCAGCGTCAGGTGACGGCAACATCGCCTGCGCCGCCTCGCCCGCGGCCTGAGCCGGCGCGGCGGCGGGCGGCGGTGTCACGGTGGAGTTCGCAGGAAGCGCAGCGCCTTGCGAGGGCGCCTGTGGAGCCGCGGTCTCGAGCGTAGCCAGCGTCTGACGCAGCACCAGCAGCGCTGCCTTCAGATCCGGCGTCGAGCTGGACGACTGCGCTACGCCCGCGGCGAGCGAGGCCTCGAGGAACAGTCCGGATTTCTGGAAGGCGGATTCGATGTCGGGTCCGTCGAGCCCGGCATTGAGCGGCGCCTGCTGCGCCAGCACGTCCAGCACCGCCTGTTTCAGTCCCGCCGGCAGATCGCTGCCGGTGACGACGGAGGCCAGATTGGCGAACAGCGGCGCCTGGCTGCCCTGCCTGGTCACGGCATCGGCCGAGGCCACGGTGACGGCGACCTGCTCTGATGGCGTCAGCGTGTTGCGTAGTCCATTGACGGATGGCGCAAGCGGCGGGCTGTCCACCAGCGAGGCTGCACGCGGCGTCAGAGTGACCTGATCGGCCGCCTCGCCTGCCCCATTGACGACGGCAAGCCGGATCGTGCCGCCGTTCCGCGACACCGCGAGCTGGAGATTTTGCCCTGGCGACAGCGCCACCTCCGACATCACGTCGAGGGAGAGGTTGGCGATCGCGATCCGCACCAGATTGTCGGCGAGCACGCTGACCACTTTGGCGTCGACGACGCTGCCGGCCTGAAGCACGAGGTCAGGCGTCGCCGCATCGGCCACGGAGCTGGCAGCACTGACGGGGACGATCGAGCTTATCGGCGTCGGCATCTCAAGGGGCCCGGGGAACGCGAGCCCCACCCTAAGGCCGCCGTCGTAAACCTCTCGTTAAGGACCTTTGGAGGCGAGCGGCTTCACTGCCGCCAGCACCGCAACGGCGGCCTCGAAATCCCTCAGGCGAGTGGCCCTGCGCGCTGCCGCCTCCTCGTCCACGCCCCATTGGTCAGCGTTCCAGTCCTCATCGACATAGGCGGCCGCCCAGACCTGGCCGGCGTCGCGCACGCCGTGGGCCAGCGCCAGCGCCAGCAGTGCCGAGCCGGTCAGGGTCGTGACCACATGGAGCGCCGCGACCGACCAGGCGTCCGCGGGCAGCGCGGCGCGCGCGGCCTGAACCGCCTCCTCCGGCTGCTTCACATGCATGATGCCCTCGGACAGGATGAAATGCGCCCCCAGCGCCTCCGCAGCCCAGAACAGCACGGGGTCCCAATGCGCGGCCTCGCGGGCGACGAGCGTCTCGGGATGGCCGGCGCGATAGAACAGCAGGTCGGACTGGAAGTATTTTGCGAGATCGTCGCTGACGAGTTCGACGCGGTCGACGACGCCCTCGACCACGCTGTTGGCGATCCGCGTCAGCGGCATGGTCACGGGATCGATCGTCTCGCCCTGGGCCGCCCATTCCGCGGCCACTGCGTCGGCCAGCGCACGTGAGGGGATCACCACCTGGCGGCCGGAGGGCGTGCGGATCGGCTTGCCGTCGAGCGTGATGGCGAAGCCGCCCTCGGCTTCGGCGATGCCAGCCTCCTTGTAGAAGCGCTTGCGCTGCGGCGTTCGCGCAGACTGGCGGGCCGCCTCGTGCGGATCGAGCGGAGATTGCCCCGCAACTTCATCGAACAATTCGCGCATCTTGAGTTTCCGGTCTCCGCCGCTGAGTGCTAGGCTTTTAAGCCAAGATCGGCGGCCGATAAAGCGAGCGGCGGGCATGAGGGAACTTGCGGGCATTGTGGCCCTGTTCGCCGGGTTCGGGCTGGCCGCGGCGCAGGCCGGCTTCCGCACTCCGGAATCTCTCGTGCGTAACGTCTACGCCTATTACGGCGAGGGCGCGCCAGAGCTGTCGAAAGGCCTGCCCCGCGATGCCGCGACCGCCCGGCAATTCTTCGATCCTCCCCTGCGCAAGGCCTGGAGTACGCCGAGGGGCGAGCCCTATGATTTCCTGGTGCAGAGCCCGAGTTGGAAGCTCGGCCCCGTCGCGATCTCGATCATCCGCAGGCAATACGACAAGACCTATGTCACGGCGAATTTCGACAATCGCGGCCAGCGGGTGACGCTGAACTTCATCCTGGTCAACGGGCCGGAAGGCTGGCTGATCGCGGATGTCGAGACCCCGCACGACTCCTTGCGGATGTTTCTGGAGCAGTTCCGGAATTGAGGGCGCCCTGAGGTCCGAGTGGGCCATAACCGAACGTCTCCGAAACCAAGCATAGGAGTTCGGCTGCTCAAGGCAGGCGTAACCACGCAGAGAAGGCTTCGATGCTCGCCTGCTCGGGATGATTGGGAACGTGAACAACGTAAAAGCCATAGCCCGACAGCGACAGATCGTGAGCCTTGACGAGAACGCCGCTCTTGAGCTCGCGGCCAACGACCACATCGCTGAACATGGCGATGCCTTGACCTGCTACCACAGCATCAATTGCGTGCAGTTCTTCCCTGAAACTCAGGTCCCACGCCTTGTTCGTCTCGGGAATACCGGGGTCGATCGATCGCGCGGTCGCAAGCCAGCGCGACCAGGTCGGCGCATCACGGTCGCGGTTCATCCAATCGAAGTGAATCAATGGATAGTGCAAGAGGTCGGCGGCACGATCGATTCGCTGTCCCCGCCTCGCCAATAATTCGGGACTGCATACCGGAAAGAACGTGTCGCGAAAGATCTCCTTGCCGCTTAGATCGAGCGGCATACGCCTCGCGTAGCGAATTGCGATGTCGGCTTCTCCGACGCGCAAATCGAGAACCGCGTCCGTCCCGATGATCTCCAATGGAATCTTCGGATAGGCCTCGCGCCACTTCGGCAGTCGCGGCACCAACCATCGGCTGGCAAAGGCATTGGGGCTTGTGACTCGCAGGCGCTTGTGGCCGACGCGCGGGGACGCAGAGGCAATCGCGCTCGCAAACGCGTCGAAACCGTTCCTGACGACCGGGAAAAGTCGCTCGCCGGCGCTTGTCAGTTCAACGGGACGCGGGCGACGACGAAAGAGCGGCTGACCGCAAATGTCCTCAAGTGTCCGAATCTGGTGGCTGATCGCTGTCGGCGTGACGCCGAGTTCTTCGGCCGCCTCGCGGAAGCTCATATGCCTTGCGGCAGCTTCGAAGGCGCGCAGCGATCCCAAAGGCGGAAGCTTTCGCATTTAGCAAGACTAGATGAATTCAGCTCATCTGGCGATTGAATAATTCGATTTTGCGGGCAATTGAGCGACGTGAGACGCTGATGACCGTTGCGCTGCGCCGCAGCAGCAGAACGGGAGGCCGCCATGGACGCAACCAGGTTTACGAACAGCGGTGAACTGGGCCAGCAAGCTCGTGACATCGCTCGCCTGAGGCGAATGGTCCGCGGCGAAGTCGTCGCGCGAGGCGATGTGGCCTACGATCAGGCGCGAAAAGTGTGGAACGGCATGGTCGAGCGCCATCCTGCGGCGATCGTCTACTGCGCCGGCTCTGACGACGTTGTTGCGGCGGTCAATTTCGCGCGGTCGCACTCTCTCCTCGTCGCCGTGCGGGCCGGCGGCCACAACATCGGAGGCGCCTCGGTGTGCAATGATGGCCTCGTCATCGATCTCTCGCGCATGAAGAAAATCGAAGTCGACCCAAACAAGCGAACAGCACGAGCCCAGGCGGGCCTCAATCTCGGCGAGTTTGACGCGGCAACTCAGGCACACGGTCTTGCGACCACGATGGGAGTCAATGGCGATACCGGTATTGCCGGGCTGACGCTCGGCGGCGGTTTCGGCAAGCTCGGGCGCAAATATGGTCTTTCTTGCGACAATCTGGTCGCAGCGGAGGTCGTCACGGCGGACGGTCGACTGCTGCACACGAGCGCTACGGAACATTCTGATCTGTTCTGGGCGATCCGCGGCGGTGGCGGCAATTTCGGCATCGTCACGAGCTTTGAGTACCGGCTGTTTCCGGTCGGTCCCGTATTGGTGGCGGGCTCAGTCGCGTACCCCTACGAGCGGGCGCACGAGGCGATGCGCTTCTACCAAGCCTTTGCGAGCACGGCCGCGGACGAGTTGAGCCTGGACGCGGCGCTGGCGACGATGCCATCGGGCGAGCGGGTCTTCAGCATTTCGGCCTGCTATGTCGGTTCGATAGATGAAGGCGAGCGGGTCCTCAAGCCGCTGCGCGAATACGGAGCGCCAATCCAGGATCAAATCGCGCCGCGTCCTTATGTGGAGATCCAGTCGGCCGGCGACGCCACTTTTCCACGCGGCCGTCGTTACTACTGGAAGGCGCAGTTCCTGCGCGAACTGTCCAACGCGGCGATCGATACACTCCTGGCCGGGTACGCGACCGCCCCTGCGGAATCGCTGCTTGTGCTGCAGCATGTCGGCGGAGCTATCGCGCGTGTACCGGTCGACGCCACCCCTTATGCTAACCGTGATGCGCTGTACGATTGCTTCCCCATTGCCATCTGGGACGATCCGATAGAGGACGCGATGCGCATCCGCTGGGCGCGCGAGTTGTGGGACGCCATGCGACCGTTTTCGACCGGCGGCGTCTACGCCAACAATCTCGGCGAAGAAGGAATGGAGCGCATAGAGGCAGCCTATGGCGAGAACTATGTGCGACTGCTTGCGCTCAAGAACAAATACGATCCGACGAATTTCTTCCGGCTAAACCAGAACATCCCGCCGACAGCACAAACGACCCACGGGCGCATAGGCGCCGCGACCTAACTATTCTTCAGGCGCGTTCTCGATCGGATCAAATCTGGCTGCATCGAGCCCGAGCAGGTTCCACGATTGCTGCATGTGCTGCGGCAACGGCGCCGTGGCGTCGATCACGCCGCCGCGGGGATGCGGAATGACGATGCGGCGCGCGAGCAGATGCAGCCGGTTTTGCAGGCCGCCGGGCAGTTGCCAGTTCTCGATGTTGAAATATTTGGGATCGCCGACGATGGGATGGCCGATATGGGCCATATGGGCGCGAAGCTGGTGGGTGCGGCCCGTCACCGGCTTCAGCGACACCCAGGTCAGCTTGTGGCCCGCGGTCTCGACCACGGCGTAGTAGGTCACCGCGTGGCTCGCACCCTCGTCGCCGTGCTGAGCGACGCGCATGATGGTGTCGTCCTCACTCTCCTCCTTCGCGAGGAAGGTCGAGATGCGGCCCTGCTTGGGCTTCGGCAGACCGGGCACCAGCGCCCAATAGACCTTTCGCGCCGACCGCGAGCGGAACGCACCGGTCAGGTGCGAGGCAGCGAAGCGCGTCTTGGCGATCAGAAGACAGCCCGACGTTTCCCTGTCGATGCGGTGCACGAGCCGGGGCTTCTGGCCCTTGGAGTCGCGCATCACTTCCAGCATCTGGTCGACGTGGCGCGTCATGCCCGAGCCGCCCTGCACGGCGAGGCCGGCGGGCTTGTTCAGCACGAGAACGTCATCGTCCTCGTAGATCGTCATCTCCTTCAACGCGGCCAGTGTCTTTTGCGCGGCCTCCGACAGCGGGCCGGCAGCCTTCGGCGTGTCGAGCTTCAGCGGCGGAATGCGGACGCTCTGGCCCTCCTCCAGGCGATCCTTGCTGTCGACGCGCTTGCCGTCGACGCGCAGTTCACCTTTGCGCACGACGCGCTGGATGTGGGAAAACGACAGGCCGGGAAAGCGCGCTTCGAGGAAGCGGTCGACGCGCATGTTGTTCTCGTCGGCCGTCACGGTGACGGTCTGCACCTTGGTCGGCAGCAACGCCTCGACCGGCTTTGCCGGCGCAGACTTTTCCAGCGCAGCCTTGGGCGCATGCCGCTCGGCGCGCTCGCCCGCAAAGCGCGGCGGTTTCGCACCCGGCTTCCCTCCCGGCCGCGGCCCGGCTGTCTTCGCGCCACGCGCCTTGAATGGACGCGCCTCCTTGCGTTCATCGCGATCGCGAGGCTTCGGATTCATTCTCTTGATGCGGCGGCTCATGCGGTTTTTCCAAGCTTTCGTGTCGACTGCGCGTTGGTGCGACGGGGCAGCGACGCAACTTGCGCGCCTACCTCTTTCTCCGCCAGCCGCAGTTCATATTGCTGTTGCAGGTTCATCCAGAATTGCGGGCTGGTACCGAACCAGTGACCAAGACGCAGTGCCGTATCGGCGGTGATACCGCGCTGCCCGTTGATGATGCCGGTGATGCGATTGACCGGAACGTCAATCTGACGCGACAGCTCAGCGGCTGTGACGCCGAGTTCGCGCAGCTCTTCGGCAAGCTGTTCGCCGGGATGAATGGGCGTGCGGGGCATAAGCTTCCTTCAGTGATAGTCGACGATCTCTACATCAATTGGACCAGGCGACCCTTTCGGCCAACTGAAGCAGATCCGCCATTGATCGTTGATCCGGATCGAGAATTGTCCTGCACGATCGCCCTTCAAGGCTTCCAGCCGATTACCGGGCAACGCCGCCAGATCGGCCAGATTGGTTGCCGCGTCCAATCGATCGAGACGTGTCTCTGCTTGCCGAGCAAATCCCGAGAATTCCTTGACGTGCTGGCCAGCGGCAAATCGCTCGGTGCGCTTGTCGCGGTAGCTGACGATCATGCACCAACACTAGCAGAATTTACGAGTTACGTAAATAGTAAATGTTCTGGATCATCTACTTCCCGCCCCGCTCCTTGCGCAGCTTGGCCCAGTATTCCAGCCGCTTCCGGATCTCGCGCTCAAAACCGCGCTCGGGCGGATAGTAGAAGGTCTGGCGGCCCAGGGCTTCCGGGAAGTAGTCCTGGCCGGAGAAGGCGTCGGGGGCGTCGTGGTCGTATGCGTAGCCGGTGCCGTAGCCTTCCGACTTCATCAGCTTGGTCGGCGAGTTCAGGATGTGCTTGGGCGGCAGCAGCGAGCCGGCCTGCTTGGCAACCTGCATGGCCGTGCCGAAGGCGGTGTAGACGGCGTTCGATTTCGGCGCGGTGGCGAGATAGACCACGGCCTGTGCGATCGCGAGCTCGCCCTCGGGATGGCCGAGGAAGTCGAAGGCGTCCTTGGCGGCATTGGCGATGACAAGCGCCTGCGGGTCGGCAAGCCCGATGTCCTCGACCGCCATGCGCACGACGCGTCGGGCCAGGAACAGCGGATCCTCGCCGGCATCGAGCATGCGCGCGAGATAATACAGCGCGGCATCTGGATCGGAGCCGCGCACCGACTTATGCAGCGCCGAGATCAGGTTGTAATGGCCGTCGGCCGACTTGTCGTAGATCGGCGCGCGGCGTTGCAGGATTTCCTGCAACTGCGCGGCATCGAAGATTTCGTCCTTACGCGCCGCGCGCCAGACTTCCTCGGCGAGCGTCAGCGAGGCCCTGCCGTCGCCATCGGCCATGCGCAACAGCACCGCGCGCGCCTCCGAATCGAGCGGCAGCTTGCGGCCCTCGACCTCCTCGGCATGCGCGAACAGTTTTTCGATCGCGGCCGCATCGAGCGAGCGAAACACCAGCACGCGCGCGCGAGAAAGCAACGCCGCGTTGAGCTCGAAGGACGGGTTTTCGGTGGTGGCGCCGACCATGACCACGGTCCCGTCTTCCATGACCGGCAGAAAGGAATCCTGTTGGGCGCGGTTGAAGCGATGCACCTCGTCGACGAACAGCAGCGTGCCCTTGCCCATCTCGCGGCGGGCGCGCGCGGCGTCGAACGCCTTCTTCAGATCGGCGACGCCGGAGAACACGGCAGAGATCTGCTCGAAATGCAGATCGGTCGCATCCGCCAGCAGCCGCGCGACCGTGGTCTTGCCGGTGCCGGGCGGGCCCCAGAACACCAGCGAACCGAGCGTGCGCGTCTCCAGCATCCGCGTCAGCGCGCCGTCGGGGCCGAGGATGTGATCCTGGCCGACGACCTCCGAGAGCGTGCGCGGGCGCAGCCGGTCCGGCAGCGGATGCGGGGCCTCGTGATCGAGCCCCGCCGCGGCAAACAGAGTTGGCGTTTCCTGTGGTCGCTTCATCCGCCCAGCGTGACGTTGATCTGCTGGCCGCCGCGCACCAGCGTGATGCGCCAGATCCGCTGGCGTTCACCGACAGCCCTCTCGAGGTCGCCGGTCTTGGCGATCTTCTGGTTGTTGACCGCCAGAATGACATCGCCCTTCTGGAAACCGACACTCGCGGCCGCGCTATCACCGCCGAGATCGGTGATCACGACGCCTTCGGTGTCGGCGTCGAGATGCAGCTCATCGGCGACCGCCGGCGTGATCGTCGAGACCTTCGCGCCCTGGAACGGCGAGCGTGCGGTGACGACGAGCTCGTTGCGGCCGGTGTCGGGCGCGGTCTCCAGCGCCACGGTCAGCTTGACCGGCTTGCCGCCGCGCTGCACGTCGATCTGCGCAGTGCCGCCGAGCGGACGCGTCGCGAAGCGATAGTCGAAGGCGTTGGGATCGTCCACGGTTTGGCCGTCGATCCCGGTGATGAGATCGGAGGATTTCAGCCCGGCCTTCGCCGCGGGGCCGCTCTGCACCACGCTCGCGACCAGCGCACCGGTTGGCGAACGCAAGCCCAGGCTTTCAGCGATCTCGGGTGTCACCGCCTGCAGCTTCGCGCCGAGCCACGGACGCTTTACCGCCTTGCCGCCGCTCTTGGCGGAGGCGACGACGACACGCACCATGTTGGCGGGGATCGCAAAGCCGATGCCTTGCGAACCGCCGGAGCGCGAGTAGATCGCGGTGTTGATGCCGGCGAGCCGGCCGTTCATGTCGACCAGCGCGCCGCCGGAATTGCCGGGATTGATGGCCGCATCGGTCTGGATGAAGAACTGGTAGTCGGTGATGCCGACTTGCGTGCGCGCCAGCGCCGAGATGATGCCGTGGGTCACCGTCTGGCCGACACCGAAGGGATTGCCGATCGCCATCACGACATCGCCCACCATCAACTCGTCCGAATTGGTGAATTCGAGGGCCGGAAACTTCTCTTTGGTATCCTTCAGACGAAGCACCGCGAGATCACTGCGGGAATCCTTCAGCACGATCTCGGCCTCGAACTCGCGCTTGTCCGACAGCGACACCTTGACCTGGTCGGCGCCTTCGATGACGTGGACGTTGGTGACGACGAGCCCGGACGCATCGACGATCACGCCCGAACCGAGCGACCGTTGCACCTGCTCCTGCTGCTGGCCCGGCACGCCGAAGAAGCGGCGAAAGATCGGGTCGTCCAGCAGCGGATTGCGGTTCTGCACCACCTTGGCGGCATAGACGTTGACGACCGCCGGCTGGACCCGCTGCACGATCGGCGCATAGGACAGCCGCAGCTCGGCCGGCGACGACGGGACACGGCGGTCCTGTGCGGCCGCCGGATTGAAGTGGGTCGTAAAGGCTATGCACAGTGCCGTGGCGACGGCGGTCCAGATCGATCGAAACATTCCTACCTCTCGGAAAAGACGACGGAATATAGGCGCGTTCGCCCGCCAATAGAAGGGCGCCGGGCGGCAATATTCGGCCCCCTTCCGGGTGTCTCCCAAATGCAAGCCCGGCGTACGAAATGGCAATTTGCCTGGGGCGATGGATTGGCATGATACGCGTCATCTTGCATTCTGTTTCACGGCGGATTCGGTTGCGGCGAATTTGCATCAGTGGGAACCCACGCAACCGGGCGCAGCGTCGCGCGGCAGTCATCGATCGTTTTTAGGCTCTCCGTTGCGACTTGGGGAAGTTGGTCAAACGATGGAGTCATGATGTGAGCAGGACAAGGATTGCAGCCATGGCGATCGGTCTCGCCGGCGCGCTGGCGGCCTCGCAGGCCCAGGCCCAATCGGCAAACAACAGCGAGCAGGAGATCGCGCTCCTGAAGCAGCAGCTGAAGATGCTGGAACAGAAGCTCGACAAGCTCCAAAGTCAGACCGCGGCGAACACGGCGGCAACGGCGAAAGCCAAGGCCGAAGCAAAGGCCGAGGCGAAGGCCGAAGCGAGATCGGAGGCGAAGGCCGCGGTCGCCAGCGCCAATGCGGCGATCCCGGTCAAGGCCCCCGCACCGGCGTCCGGGGTCGTGGTGACGATGCCGAACAACCGGCCGACCATCTGCACTGCGGACGAACAGAACTGCGTCGCCATTACGAGCCGCGTGCACTGGGATGTCGGCGGTTACAATTATCGTCCCGACACGGCATCGACGTCGCCGCAACAGCTCGACAGCGGCGAGAACCTCCGCCGTGCGCGCATCGGCGTCGTCGGCAAGTTCTTTGGCGACTGGAACTACGCCCTGATCTATGACTTCGGCGGCACGTCCGACGGCTTCGGCGGCACAGCAGCCGGCTCGCTGCCCGGCGGCGGGACATCAGGCGTCGAAAATGCCTATCTGAGTTATACCGGCCTCAAGCCATTCGGCGGCAAGATGGCGATCGAAGCCGGCGTTATGGATATCCCCTGGACGCTCGACGAAGCCACGAGCTCCAACGACATCCTGTTCATGGAGCGTGCTTCGGTTGGCGTCATCGCACAAAATATCGCAGCCGGAGACTTCCGTTCGGCCGTCGGCACCCGATGGTGGAATGACCAGCTCTGGATCGGTGGCTATGTCACCGGACCGACCACGGGCCAGATCCACTCTGCCTCCAGCGTTTCTCCGCCCGGGACCAGCGAGCAATATGGCGCGGTCGTCCGTGTCGCCGGCAATCCCATCAGCGGCAACGGCTACTCGCTGCATTTCGGTGCCGATGCAGAGTGGCTGATCCAGCCGCCGCGCAATCTGGTGACGCAGGCGCAGACGCTCACGCTCAGCGACCGGCCTGAACTGCGGATTGACCCGACGAACCTGATATCCACCGGTGCGATCGCCAACGTTTCCGGGGCGCAGGTCTACGGCGTCGAAGCGGCGGGGACCTATGGCCCGTTGATCGCGCAGGGCGAATACTACTGGTTCAATGTCGACCGCACTGCGAATACCGGCATGCCGCCGTTCGGCGCGTCGAGCCTGAAATTCGATGGCGGCTACGCGCAGGTCGGCTACGTGCTGACTGGCGAGACGCACGCCTACAATCCGGCGACGGCCTCCTATGGCGGCATCAAGCCGGCGGATCCGTTCTCACTCACCGGCGGCGGCTGGGGTGCCTGGGAAATCGCCGGACGCGTGAGCACGATGAACCTGAACGATCAGCTCGCGACGGCGGCCGGCATCGCGGGTGGACGGCAAACCATCTATACCGCCGCGCTGAACTGGTACGTCAACAACAACGTCCGTTTCATGCTGAACTACCTGCATGGCGACATCTCCAAGCAGGTGAGCTCCACCTCTGCGGTGAATGCGGGCTCGAGTTTCGATGCGATAGCGATGCGCACCCAGGTCGCTTTCTGATCTGAGGCCGAATTCTGTCGACCGGACTCAAAAACCGGGAGCGGTACGATCGCTCCCGGTTCCTTCTTGCAAGCTGCGTGCTTTGCTCTCAGGCTACTTGCCAAACTGGGGCCAGCGGGACAGTTAGCAGCCGGGCGCACACCACGAGCTGCGCGCCATCTGATGGAGACAAGCCATGAAGGCCGTCGGCTACAAAAAGTCGCTTCCGATCGAGGATCAGGATGCACTGTTCGATTTCGAGACTACAAAACCGGAGCCCAAGGGACGCGACATCCGCGTTGCGGTGATGGCGATCTCGGCCAATCCCGTCGACTACAAGGTGCGCAAGCGTGCCGCACCGCCCGAGGGCGAAGTCAAGATTCTGGGCTATGACGCAGCCGGCGTGGTCGATGCCGTCGGCCCCGAGGTCACGCTGTTCAAGCCGGGCGACGAGGTGTTCTACGCCGGCTCGATCCTGCGCCAGGGCACCAACTCCGAATTCCATCTGGTCGATGAGCGCATCGTCGGCAACAAGCCGAAATCGCTTTCGTTCGCACAGGCCGCGGCACTCCCCCTCACCTCCATTACCGCCTGGGAGTTGCTGTTCGACCGGCTCGGCGCCGTGCCCGGCAAGAGCGTCGATCCGCGCACGCTGCTGATCACGGGCGGTGCCGGCGGCGTCGGCTCGATCCTGATCCAGCTTGCGCGCCGCCTCACCGGCCTGACGGTGCTCGCCACCGCAACGCGCCCGGAATCGCAGAAATGGTGCCTCGATCTCGGCGCGCATGCCGTGATCGATCACGGCAAGCCGATGAAAGAGCAGATCGAGAAGCTCAAGCTGCCGCCGGTCGCGCTGGTGGCGAGCCTCACCTTCACAGACCAGCACTACAAGTCGATCGTCGAGTTCATGGCGCCGCAGGGACGGTTCGGTCTGATCGACGATCCGCCGGAGTTCGCCATGAGCGCATTCAAGGGCAAGGCGATCTCGGTGCACTGGGAATCAATGTTCACCCGCTCCTCGTTCCAGACGCCGGACATGATCGCGCAGCATCATCTGCTCAACGACGTCTCCGACCTCATCGACAAGGGCGTGCTGCGCACCACGCTCGACCAGACCTTCGGCACGATCAACGCGGCCAATCTCAAGCGCGCGCATGCGCTGCTCGAGAGCGGGAAGTCGCGCGGCAAGATCGTGCTGGAGGGGTGGTAGGAGCGCGGCGCAAGGCGCTGCGCATTCTCCGCGATCCTAACGGCGATGGCGGTCTGTGCCGTCCGCCGCCGCTGCACCCAGGATATCCGACAGGGCAAGCAGGAGCCTGTCGATTTGCTCGTCTGTGCCCACGGTGATCCGCAGGTAGTCTGAAATACGGGGCGCTGGAAAGTGGCGAACGATCACCGCCCGTTCGCGGAGGGCGGCCGCCAGTACCGCGCCCTCATGCGCCGGATGGCGCGCGAAAACAAAGTTGGCTGCGGATGTCAGGACATCGAAGCCAAGCCGCTTTAACCCGCGATTTAGCCGCTCTCGATCTTCGATCACGCGAGTTCGGCCCTGCTGGAAATGGGCTTCGTCTTCCAGCGAGGCGATGGCGCCGGCCTGGGCGGGCCGACCAAGAGGATAGGAGTTGAAGCTGTCCTTGACGCGGGTGAGAGCCTCGATCAGATCGGCATCGCCGATTGCATAGCCGACACGCAGCCCCGCGAGTGCCCGGGACTTCGACATGGTCTGGACGACCAGAAGATTGCGGTGCGAGGCAACCAACGGAATCGAAGTTTCGGCACCGAAGTCGACATAGGCTTCGTCGATCACCACAGGGACGTCCGGGTGGTCATCGAGCAGGCCAGCGATCTCGGCCCGCGACAGCGCTATCCCTGTCGGTGCGTTCGGGTTGGGCATGATCACCGCACCGGCCAGTCGTCGATAATCGGCAACGCGGATTTGCATCGCTTGATCCAGCGGCACCGTCTCGTAGGCGATCCCGAACAGACGGCAATAGACCGGGTAGAAACTGTAGGTGATATCAGGGAAGAGCAACGGCGCGTCGTGCTTCAGCAGCGCGACAAACGCGTGCGCCAACACCTCGTCCGAACCGTTGCCAACGAACACCTGCTCGGGACGCACCTCGTGGTAGCTCGCCAAGGCAGCCCGCAACTCGGTCGCCTGCGGGTCCGGGTACAGGCGCAACGCATCGGTCGCCTCGTTGCAGATCGCTGTCATCGCGCGCGGCGAAGGACCAAGCGGATGCTCGTTCGTGTTGAGCTTGACCAGATCCGCCATGCGGGGCTGTTCGCCCGGCACATAGGGCTTCAGTCCAAGCGTCAGGTTGCTCCAGAAGCGGCTCATCTCTCGGATCCTCACAATCCCACATTACCACCACCGCGGACGCCCAGAGACGCGGCCCACGGTCCCGTCCGTTCCAACCGTCCATCAGGGCGGCGGATTCCGCAATCGCGGGGGCGTTGCGTGCGCCGCGGTCTGGCGCTCGACGAAGCCCTTGGCGAGCGCATGATAGATGCCCTCCTCGCAAATCACCCGCGAGGTCGCATGCGCAATCAGCGCGGCCGCCATCAACGGCACGACCATGCTGTGATTGTCGGTCATCTCGGTTACGATCACGAATGCGGTGATCGGCGCCTGCACCACGCCGGCGAAATACGAGACCATGCCGAGCAGCATGATCGCGCCAAGCGGCGCATCGTGGAAGAACGAGGCAATGTTGCAGCCGATGCCGGCACCAACGGCGAGCGAGGGCGAGAAGATACCGCCGGGAATGCCGCTGATGGCGGCAAAGGTGGTCGCCAAGAGCTTGAGTGCGCCGAAGTCCTGCGGCAGCGGGGAGTCGTGATCGAGTGCCGTCTTCACTTGCGCATAGCCGGTGCCGTAGATCGTATCGCCGGACACCAAACCGCAGACCGCGACAGCGAGTCCGCAGGCGAATGCGAACCAGAGCGGATGGCCCTTGATCGCGCGGCCGAGGGGATTCTTGAAACCGCGCGCCATCGCAATGACGACGCGGCTGAACAGGCCGCCCGCCAGGCCCCCAACCACGCCGCAGATCGGTATAGCGAACCAGTCGGCACCGCGCGCAAGCGCCGCCGCGCTGCTGCCGAAATAGGCGTAGTTGCCCGCCAAGGCGAGCGACGTCAGGCCAGCGGCAATGACGGCGCCAATGATGAGGCTGGATGTGCGGGTTTCAAACGCGCGGCTCATCTCCTCGATGCCGAAGACGATGCCCGCTAGCGGCGTGTTGAACGCCGCCGCAACGCCGGCGGCCGCACCGGCCAAAATCAATCCGGGCTGGCGACGTGGCGAGACGCGGCCCAGCGCGAACATGATGGAGGCACCAACCTGAACGGTCGGCCCTTCCCGACCAACGGAGGCGCCGCACAAGAGCCCGAGCAAGGTGAGGATCATCTTGCCGATCGCAATCCGGATCGAGACCAGGCTCTCGCGCGCCGCCAGATCGGTCAGATGCCGCGCGGCGATTGCCTGCGGAATTCCACTGCCTTGCGCGTTCGGGAACAGGCGAATGGTCAGATAGGCTGACAGCATGAAGCCCAGCGGCGTCACAGCCAGCACGGCGTAGCGCGACTTGGCCAGCAGGAGCGAAAAGGAATGCTGGGCGAGATCGGCGAGTTGCGCCAGCGCCACCGCCGCGGCGCCGACCCCGACCCCGCCGAGCAGAAAGATCACCCGCCGCTGCCATCGCGCGGATGTCAGCCTGAACAGGCGTCTGTGGCGGGTCGAGATAGGCCAGAGCATGGAGACCCAGTGTGAGCCGGTCGCGCTCCGAATTGAAGGGGGAATAAGAGGTAGGCCAGCTAGGCTGGAACCGCGCTGGCGGTTCTGTCGCGGGCCTCGACCTCTGAGATCACCTAAGCCGGCACGCGCGAACCTTAGGCTATCGTGTTGACGATACCGCCTTCGGCGCGCAATGCCGCGCCGTTGGTGGCAGACGCCTCCTTCGACGCAACGTAGACCACCATGTTGGCGATCTCGTCGACGCTGGCGAAGCGTTGGATCAGCGAGCTCGGCCGATGCTGTTTGACGAAATTGGCGGCGGCCTCTTCGACTGACTGACCATTCTGCCTGGCGAGATCCTTCACAAAAGTCTCGACGCCTTCGGACATGGTCGGACCCGGCAGCACGGAATTGACGGTGACGCCGGTGCCGCGGGTGAGCTGCGCCAGCCCGCGCGCGACCGAGAGCTGGGCCGTCTTGGTCATGCCGTAATGGATCATCTCGACGGGAATGTTGAGTGCGGACTCCGAGGAGATGAAGACGATGCGGCCCCAATTGCGCTTGAGCATGCCCTTCAGGTAGGCGCGCGACAGGCGCACGCCGCTCATCACGTTGACCTCGAAGAAGCGGCTCCAGTCCTCGTCCGGGATGTCGAAAAAGTCCTTGGGCTCGAAGATGCCGGCATTGTTGATGAGGATGTCGACCTCTGGCAGCGCCGACACGAGCGCCTTGCACCCCGCCGCGGTCGAGACGTCAGCGGCGATGCCGCGCACCTTAGGTCCCGCGGCTTCCAGCCTGCGCACGGCCGCATCGACCTTGTCCTGGCCGCGCCCATTGATCACGACGCTCGCACCCGAGCCGGCAAGGCCCTTTGCGATGGCGTGGCCGATGCCGGCGGTCGAGCCGGTCACAAGGGCAGTCTTTCCGGAAAGGTCGATCTTCATTCGTCATCTCCATGATGTGGATGGAGATATCGTGCGCTGCACAGGCAGCTTCAATCGCCGCTCACCGACGCGTGAGATATCGCCGTGCCATACAAAAAAAGCGGCGCTCAGAGGCGCCGCTTTCTCTAACTCGGTACCGGCCGGCTTACGCCGCGTCGGCTTCCTTCTCCTGCACCGGACCGGAGTCCTGGCCCTTGGCGTCGACGTCGCGATCGACGAACTCGATCACGGCCATCGCGGCGTTGTCGCCGTAGCGGAAGCCGGCCTTGATGATGCGGGTGTAGCCGCCCTGGCGGTCCTTGTAGCGGGGCGCCAGCGTGTCGAACAGCTTCTTGACCTGGTCCTTGTCGCGCATTTCGGAGATCGCCTGGCGGCGCATGGCCAGCCCGCCCTTCTTGCCGAGGGTCACGAGCTTCTCGACGATCGGGCGAAGCTCCTTGGCCTTGGGCAGAGTGGTGACGATCTGCTCGTGCTTGATCAGCGCGGCCGCCATGTTGGCGAACATCGCCTTGCGGTGCTCGGCCGTGCGGTTGAGCTTCCGATGAACCTTGCCGTGACGCATGTGAGTAGTCCTTACGTTAAAACTGCCGCGACGGTTCGTCGGACATGTTGCTCAGGTGGGCTGCCTGCGTTCGCCCAAGTCAGCGAGTGGCGAATGGTGAGTAGCGAATAGTTCTTCCCCATTCGCCACTCCCTACTCGCCATTCGCTCAGTAATGATCCTCGAAGCGCTTGGCGAGCTCGTCGATGTTCTCCGGCGGCCAGCCCGGCACTTCCATGCCGAGGTGCAGACCCATCTGGGCCAGCACTTCCTTGATCTCGTTCAGCGACTTGCGGCCGAAGTTCGGAGTGCGGAGCATTTCCGCTTCGCTCTTCTGCACGAGGTCGCCGATGTAGACGATGTTGTCGTTCTTCAAGCAGTTGGCCGAACGCACCGACAGCTCGAGCTCGTCCACCTTCTTGAGGAAGGCCGGGTTGAAGGCGAGGTCCGGGATGATC
>JAEWFG010000342.1 GCA_023388935.1 Pseudomonadota bacterium
AGAAGTGTTTGTCCAGGGGTGTGATCATGAGAGATGAACGTATTTCGACCGGCAATCATGGGTTGGACGCCATTCTTCGGGGCGGCATTCCAGCCAACCGGCTCTATCTCCTCGAGGGATCGCCGGGGTCGGGAAAAACAACCCTCGCCCTGGAGTTCCTGCTGCAGGGGCGTGCCCAGGGAGAGCGCGGGCTTTACATCACCCTCTCCGAAACGAAGAACGAACTTGAGGTCGTCGCCGCATCGCACGGTTGGGCGCTCGACGGGATCGACATCTTCGAACTCAGCTCCGCAGATGAAGTACTAGGTGCCGGGCGCGATCAGTCCATCCTCCACACTTGGGAGATGGAGCTCGGAGAGACGATCAAGCTGATACAGACGGAAGTCGAAAAAATTAAGCCGACTCGCGTCGTGTTCGACAGCCTTTCCGAGATGCGGCTTCTCGCTCAAGACCCTTTGCGGTACCGACGCCAGTTGCTCGTCCTAAAGCAGTTCTTTTCCGGCCTTAGCACCACGGTCATCCTGGTGGACGACCTGACCGGCTCAAGCGGCAGCTCGGACACTCACTTGCATAGCCTGTGCCATGGCGTCGTCACGTTGTCCCGCTTGACCCTTGATTTCGGTGCCGCGCGCCGCCGACTCCAGATTCAGAAGCTCCGAGGAGTGGACTTCATCGCGGGGTATCATGATTTCGTCATCCGCAAAGGCGGGCTTGAAATTTATCCGCGTCTGATAGCAGCCGACCATCACACCACGTTCGTAAACGAAGCCGTTCCAAGCGGGATTCCCGAACTCGACGCGCTTCTTAGCGGGGGACCGTCTCGTGGCACCGGCGTCTTGATTACGGGGCCAGCGGGCGCAGGCAAGACAACGCTGGCGCTGCAGTATATCGCCGCGGCGTGCGCGCGAGGGGAAAAAGCGACGATTTACGAGTTCGATGAACGCCTCGGCACGCTTTTCAATCGCGCGGAAGCGATGGGCTTGGAGCTGCGAAGCTGCGTCGATGCCGGGTCGTTGGTCGTCCGCCAGATAGACGCCGCCGAAATCTCGCCCGGCGAATTTGCAGCGGCGGTCCTCAAGGAAGTGCAGGAACGATCGGTGAAGATACTCATGATCGACAGCCTGAGCGGATATATGTCCGCGATGCCGCAGGAGCAGCAACTCATTCTTCAGCTGCACGAACTCCTCTCTTATCTTGGTCAATCAGGCATACTTACGATCATTGTCAATCCACAGGCCGGATTCTTCGGAAGCATGCAGACCCATGGAATCGACGTTTCGTACCTTGCCGATACCGTCATTCTTCTGCGGTTCTTCGAGGCGGCAGGGCGGATCAGGAAAGCGATCTCTGTCGTCAAGAACCGATCGGGCAAGCATGAGGACACTATCCGCGAGATGCGCATCGACGATCGAGGCGTAAGGGTCGGCGAACCATTGTCCGAGTTCAACGGCGTGCTCACGGGTACCCCACAATATACGGGCGCCGAGAAGCCACTGATGGAAGATCGTGGATCTCGTGCATAGGGTAGCTGCAGAAGGCCATCGCGTCCTGGTCATCGCGCCATATGGCCGCGACGCGCAAAGCGTTACGGGGCTGCTGGCCTCTAACGGCTTCGACGCGAAATCGTGCGGCACCTTTGGTGAAGTGGCAGCGCAACTGGACGAGCATACTGGCGTCATCCTGGTGACTGAGGAAGCGCTTTCCCTGGACATGGCGCCACTTCAAAAGGCGCTTGCGGAGCAACCTTCCTGGTCTGACTTTCCTTTCATACTGCTGGTGGGTCGGCGCGCGGGCCGAGACAGCCCGAACGAAGCGATACGGCAACGTCTGCCTGCCAACGCGACGAACGTCGTTCTCATCGAGCGCCCACTAAGCACCGAATCATTGCTCAGCGCCATAACCGCGGCGATGAAAGCCCGGCAGCGCCAGTTCGTCATGCGCGACCAGCTTGCCGAACTCGAAACGCAGCGCACTAGACTAACGACTCTTCTCGACAACCTGCCGGTAGGTGTCGCATTCTTGAACGCGGACGGCGAGAGCGTCATTGCAAACCCTGCTTTCAGACGCCTTGCGACATCGGGTAAAAGCCCAGCCTTCGAGGTGGAAGCCGAGCGAAATTGGCATGCGTTAGACCAAAACGGCAAGCCGCTGACCCAAGACCACTTCCCGAGTGCGCGAGCGCTGAGGGGGGAGCACGTGGTCGGCGTCGAATTCCGCTATACCGGCCTCGAAAGCGGCCCGGTCTGGGTGCGCATCAGCAGTGCGCCGCTCCTGAAGGAGGATGGATCCATAAGCGGCGCGATCAGCGTGGTGGTCGATATCGATGAACAGAAGCGCGCGCAGCAAACACTGGCCCAGGCTGCCGAAACGCTGGAATTGCAGGTCGCGGCCAGAACTGCGGAACTCGAAAAGGCCGTGCTCGATCTCAAAAGGGAGAGCGCCGAGCGTTCCCGGGCCGAAGCCGCATTGCGCCAGGCTCAAAAGATGGAGGCCGTCGGCCAGTTGACCGGCGGCATCGCTCACGACTTCAACAATATGCTGACCGGGATCATCGGTGCCATCGACGTGATGAGGCGCCGCATCGCTTCGAACAGGCTGGAAGATCTGGACCGCTTCATGGACGCCGCCGCCGCATCCGCAAACCGTGCAGCCAGCCTGACGGCAAGGCTTCTTGCTTTTTCCCGAAGGCAGTCGCTCGACAGCAAGC
>JAEWFG010000283.1 GCA_023388935.1 Pseudomonadota bacterium
CCCAGATCATCGCGAGATGCACGATGGTCTGCACGGCCTTTTCCATGTCCTGCCGGCTGACCCATTCGAGGCGCGAGTGGAACGCGTGCTCGCCGGCAAAGATGTTGGGGCAGGGCAGGCCCATGAATCGATCGTCGCGCTCTATGGCGCCTGGCTCGCCGGCGGCCGCCTGGCTGACCTCGCCGCCCAGCGCCGCAGTCCGGCGGCGCCGGTCATGACGCAGCAGCTCGAGGCGCTGGCGAGCCGCGCCGGCTCGTCAGCGTCATTTCTGCTGCGTGGCGGCGAGACTACTCAGTTCTGCTTCCGGTAGCATTAGCGGGCCTCGCCCGGACTTGCAGGTAGGTCAACCGGCGCGAATGGCCCAACTGCGATATAGGAATTCGTTGTCTCTTGTCGCTTTGTCCGCTTCAATGACGAGTGATGGATACCATCAGCACTGCTCGCTATTGCCGACGAGGTGATGATGAAGCGGCGAAACTCATTGGTGGCTTAGTGATTGCAGAAATGGTAGCTTAGAGGCTGGCAATAACGGACCGGCAAGCGCATAAATCGCCGATGACCGAAAGCTGTCATAGGACGTGCAAGTGTGGCGGTGTCTATAGCCGCTCCGAAGCCATGGCGGCGAGCCGCGAAATCGGCAGCTTCGAATGAGCCGTTTGCGATGCAACTATGGAAACTTGGAATACTGCTCGGGTTCCTACGTATCGCTTGATCGCAGGACCAGTGAGGCTGCCCGGAAAATAGGGCGACGGGAGGCAATGTACGTGAGGAACAGCATTAACCTATGATAGTTGAGCGCTTGTCGGCTTCTCAGTGATACTTCGATTTGCGAGATGCAAACGGCATCGCCATCGACGATGAGGGTTTGGAACTTGCCACCAGGAAGAAGCCGTACGCTCGCTCGCCGATATGATTCGAGATGCGGCGCCCACATACGACGGTAAAGCTCCGTACGAGATGACAGTCGAAGTCAGGGGTGACACAGGCCTTCTTCTACGGCTGAGGTTCACGTCTGAATTTGAACCTTCGTCGAAGTGGTCATGAGCCGGCGGTCCTGACCATAGGAGATGTCACAAGC
Organism: Pseudomonadota bacterium; assembly: GCA_023388935.1. Taxonomy (GTDB): domain Bacteria; phylum Pseudomonadota; class Alphaproteobacteria; order Rhizobiales; family Xanthobacteraceae; genus Bradyrhizobium. Next base: position 1,079 of record JAEWFG010000283.1, read on the forward strand.
TGGCGAGGGCGCCACACGCATTAACCTGTGTTAATGCGAGGGAGATGTTCATGGAATCTATCCTAGCGATCTCACCGCGCTTCTGGGGTCGCTGGAATGGACAAAACGCCGCTGATCACCCTCCATGTCACGAACCCTGCCGCGTTTTCGGGCAAAGGCAGCATCGTCGTTCTCGAGTACGGTGATGAGGACGCCGCCATGAGGGCTGCCCAGATGATCGCTTCCGAGACTGGGCGCTCCGTGACAGTGCGTGACGAACATTCGCACGTAATCGGAACGATACCGGCACCGACGACCCATTGAAGCCGCAAGAAAAAGTGGGCTGCTTGTTTCGTAAAGCGCGCTGCTGCCAGCTTGCAAGCCTCGCGACCTCAGAAGATTCGCACCAACGTCCACAAGGAACTGCTGGCTGTATCGTCTCCGCGCAGGAGCGACGCGCGGGAGGACCGCCCGCAGATCGCAGCGCTCTGTCGACCCAGCTTGAAATGCTTGCGAACGACATGAAGGCGGAGAACTAGGCACTCTCGTTCGCACGTCAGCGTCACGACGACGCAGAGAGGGGACACCGCCGCACAGTGATAAGACAACTTTGTGATCCATTGCATTTTGAGCAACCGAGGAAACGCGTGGTAATTTTGAGGTGCAACAGCATCGAGGGAAGTTCGGCGCGCTTGTCGCTCTCAAACATGAGATAGAATTAGGTAGGCGCATTTGCCACAAACGCTAAATGCTCCTGCCGAGATAGACGGCGACCGGCCCGGTCAGCGCCATGCCGCGCAGCTCACTCGGCGATATCAGCCGTGCGGCGATGATCTCGCGGTTGTCGAGCTGTAACTCGGGCAGCCGATCCAGTCGTAGTTCGAAGAAATGCACTTTATCTTGCCGTCCCTCCCAGAGGCCCCTTGCGTCGCCCGCAGCGACCAGCGGAAATGCTCCGGCGAGGCCGATCTCCTCGGCCAGCTCGCGGCGCGCCGCTACTTCAGGCGTCTCACCGTGCCAGACGGTGCCGCCGGGGAAGTTCCACTCTTTCCTGTACGACGAGCGCACCAGCAGTAGCGCCTGACCCACGTAAACAGCCACAAGCGCCCCCTCATGCTGTTGGTGCCGTAGTCGCCACCAGATGCAGGCAAGCGGGAAACCGACGCGGTATGTTGTCCGCCAGGCAGCGTCGAGAAGCGTAGAACGTCGAGCTCGTCCGAGGTCTGACATGGACCAACCTCTACTACCTTTGCGGAGCTTGATCAGTATCCAGGCATAGCGGAGATTGAGTCGGACTGCGCCAGATGGCGCTAAGGCAATATCCATCGAAAGGCCATCAACACGATCGTCCAAGTCCTTGAACTTCATGGGCACGACACAACCTTGGCCTGCACACTCTTGGAAACATTCCTCTGCACGCAAACGCAATTCGTTGCGCACCGCAATCATTGAGCGGCTGCAGCTTTCCGCCACTGCCGACGTGGCGGGCCAACAGCTCCGGCGGCGCATCCCTGTGGAAGCGTCCAACAACCATGCTGTGGTCATGGCCGATAAAGCAGGCGATCAGCGGAAACCGCAGGTCATACTCCGCGACGTAGTGCTTCAGCGTGGTCGTGTAGAGGTCCTGCAGCTGCTCCATGGCGGCCTCCGGCTGACCGGCCCCAGCCAATGCTACAGGCACGTCGCGCTAGTGTCGCTTCGAATCTGGCCGCCTATTTAAGTTGCCCCATCGGATTTGGTGCGGAAAACCCCGACGAGGCGATCAAGCTGCTATAGCTCAACATCGTAGCTACTTATCAATCGCTTGATACGCTCTTTGGCCGCATCGTCGTTCGGACAAATCGAGTCAATGCGGCCGCTGATATGGCCGTCCTCGTCGAGACTGTAGACGTGATAGTCAGACAATGACACAGCCCCTGCGCCCAGAAGCTTACCTCAACCGCGAGCCGCGCCTCCGATCACGACCAGGCTGCGGTCGGCGCTGATGTGCTTTCCAGGAAGGATCACGACGCTTCTCCGCGAACCTCGGCGGCCCCCAACCGCGTTGGGTCCCATTCGGTCGGTGCTCGGTGTAGCCGAGCCGGTCTCGTCGTTGTCGGAGCCCTCAGATTTGGCCGATGCTGCCCCAGCATCGGCATGAGAGCGCCGGCAGCCCGGCTCGGCGCCCAATGCGCCCGAGCAACTGCCCGTTCCTATTGTCGCGTGGCGCTGGCCCTCAGACTTCGCGCCCTGGGGCTGCGGAGATTGGGCCACCGCAGCGTTTGCACTTAGCCGCGCTGCGGTGAGTAGCAGTGGTTTAATAGCTTCCTGCATATCGTCCTCCCGGAAAGTGATTAACGACCGCTGCTGACCGACACATGTACGCCGGACTGCTCCGTGCGAAACATATTGGGCGACGCCGGAATGATTTCAACGAGCAGAACGTTCAGTATGGCCGTGGGCACGAATAGGCGAACGATGCGGTTCTTGATCCCTGCATCCTCCGGAGTCGTCAAGACGAGCCGCTCCGTTCGAAGTGGCCAGAGGTACGTATACCGTTCAGGACATCTCAGTGGAGCCCAATGCGAAATGCGTGAGGTCGTCCGCCAGCCACCCGAGTTCCTCTGACCGGTCCATTCATGTCCAACTTATGCATGGCGAATGTCCCATGTGCGCCAACCAGCCTTTGAACATTGCACCTCGAAGAAAGCCGTCTCGCCCCATGCTTCCGTAACCGACATAGTTTCCCAAGACAACCAGACTGCCGATATCGTTGTATTTGAATTCGCGGAAGAGGCTTGCCACTGCGCATGAGATCGGACAGGGAGCCTGCCAGAAAGATCGCCTGCTGGCGCGCGACTTGCGCCGGGCTTGGTGGAGTTTTCTGGAGTACCTTAGTGCCGGGAGACACAAGCGGCCGATCGCGACGTTCCGCGGATCAGGGAAGAGGTTACTGAACAGCAAGCTCAGTTGATCTGACGATCAACTGTGCTTCATTGGGCCGACACTGCAGCCTCGCCTCGAGGGATTTATGGTCGCTGCGAGATCATCCGTCGCCAGCCCGGGCCCAATAGCTACAGCGGCGCCAGCGTTGCTTTTCGGCATTCGTGTCACAACGGCTGTTTCGCTGGCACTGTTCGCCGCGTTCTATCTCGAACTGGAGAACCCTTACTGGGCGGGGACATCCGCCTGCATCGTGTGCCAACCGATTGTCGGCTCATCTATATTAAAGGGCGTATTTCGAATGGTCGGCACAGTGGTGGGGGCCGCTGCTGCCGTGGTTCTGATGGCGGTCTTTCCACAAGACCGGACCGCATTCCTCTTTGCGATGTTAGTCTGGCTCTCCCTCTGCTCCTTCGTGTCGACCGTGCTGCGCAACTTCGCAGCCTATGCGGCCATGTTGGCCGGCTATACCCTCGTGATCATTGCCGGGACATCGATCGCGGCACCCGACCAGGTGTTTGAAACCGCAGTGAACCGGGCATCCGAGATTTGCGTCGGGATCATTTGCGGGACTGTGGTCATAGCGCTCACTGATCTCGGAAACTCGCCCCAGCGCCTCTCCGACCTGCTGTCGCAGTTGGTGATGGAGACTGCCAGCCATTTGTCAGACATTCTGAGCCAAGCCGGTTCGCGGGAGTCTGACAAATCGGCAAAAAGGCGCGAGCTTATCGCACGGACAGCTGCGCTCGATCCCGTAATCGATCAGGCCGCGGGCGAGTCGCCAGAACTTCTGCATAGGCGCTCCGTTTTGCTCGCGGCGATGAACGGACTATTTGGAGCCTTGTCGGGAGCGCGGATCGTTGAAACGCATTTGCGCGGCCAGCCGGGACCCGAGGCGCGCCGGACCGCGCGCCTTGTCATGGAGTGCCTGCCGCCGGACTGGGGTGCGGAGCAGGGTAGGCGATCGTTGCCACGCACAGCCTTGGAGCCCAGTTCTAACGGCTTGGTCGTTCGAAATCTTATTCGTATTGGAAGAACCAATCTTTCCCTGCGGCTGACATCAGGCGGTTCGGCCGACGTCGCGGCAGGACTGGCGCTCGCCACCAACGGCTTGATGCTTTTGAACGATCCTGCGAAAGCGCGTGACGTTTGGCGGCCACCCGGTCTGTTCGTCGCGGATTATCTTCCGGCTTTCGTAAACGGGTTCAGGGTATTCGTGGGGGTTGGAGCGGCAGTTCTGCTTTGGATCCTCACCGCATGGCCGAACGGGCTTCAGGCGGTGACCTTCGCGGCCATCACGATCATGGTCTTCTCCCCCATGCAAGAAAAGTCAGGCCGCGGAGCCTTGGGCCAGGGTATCGGCACACTTCTGGCCGCAATCGTTGTCGCGATCGTCAAGTTTGCGATACTCCCGAACCACGAGACGTTTGTTGCTTTCGCACTGATCATCGCGATTGCGCTAGTGCCGATGGCTGCTTTGTCCATGATTCCGCCGATGACACCCTATTTTCTTCCCGCCACGCTGAATTTCGTCCCTCTGCTCGCGCCGGCCAACCAGATTGCCTACGATACCCTGAGCTACTTCAACAGCGCGCTGGGCTTACTTATCGGTTGCGGCTTCGGCATCGTGGCGATCTTAATCATCCCGCCTGTCTCAACGCGCGTTCGATCCCAACGTCTTGTCGACCTTTCCATTCGGGATATGAGGTGCCTTGCCGTGGGCAGCCGCAAGTGGAACCTCGTCCAATGGCAGGGCCGGATCTATTCACGACTGGTAGCCATGCCGGCGGACGCCGCGCCGGTGCAGCGCTCGTACCTCGTCGCGATACTTTCAGTCGGGATACAGATCATTCGCCTGCAGCGGTTGTCGCGAACTGGTCGTATGGGAGCCGAACTGTCCGATATCGAAAACAGTCTAGCCGCGGGCGATTTGCGGCGATTGCGCTCCGTTCTCAATAGCGTGGATAGCGAGATCGCGATGATGCCCAAGACGCGGCCTGGCGCCCCGGGACGATTGCGGGCGAGGGCGGCGCTCCTGGCCATTCGCGAAGCCGTCGAGCGCCACAACGAATACTTCGAGGGTCGTTCACCATGAGTTTCGTGGAAATCGACCTGTTTGGCGTGCTGATTTCTCCGCTTGTGCCGCTTGCTGCTCTTGCCTTCGCGATCACCATGGCGCTGCGCTGGCTCGCGGTCGAACTGGGCTGGGTGCGGGGCGTTTGGCATCCTGCCCTGTTTGAGTTCTCGGTCTTCCTGATCGTTCTAACGGCCACAGTCCTGGTGTTCGGAAGCCTTAGGATTTACGTCTAGCACATGACACAAGCTGGTCCGACGCCCTCGCAGTCATCGCCGCCGCCGCAACAGTTTGCGGCGCCTGCGAACGACCCCCCATCGATCCAACGCCGGCTGCGTTTGCTGCCCATTCTCGCCACCCTCGCAGTCGCCGTGACCGGGGGCTCTGCTGCATGGCTCCTTTGGCAGGGCTATATGGAAAGGCCTTGGACGCGGGATGGAACGGTGCGTGCGGATATCGTGACGTTGGCACCGGACGTGGCGGGCCTGGTGACTGAATTGCCCATAAAGGACAACCAATTCGTTCATAAGGGTGAGCTGCTGATGAAGATCGATCCCCGCGATTACAAGGTCGCGGTCGATCTCGCCACGGCGGCGGTCAAGGAGGCACAGGCTGACTACAAGAACAAGAGGGCGGAGGCGGATCGCCGGCTCAAGTTGAGTGACCTGGCCTCGAGCACAGAGGAGAAGCAAAGTTTCGCAGCCACTGCCGATATGGCTTTCGCCGCCATTGATCAGCAAAAGGCCAACCTCGAGCGTGCCAAAATCAACCTCGAACGGACGGAGATTCGCTCGCCAGTGAACGGGTGGGTCACCAACCTGCTTCTGCGCCAAGGGGACTACGCAACGACTGGGCAGATGGCCCTCTCGCTCGTCGACTCGGATTCATTTTGGGTGGATGGCTATTTCGAGGAGACCGCGCTGAAATCAATTCGCGACGGCCAACCGGCGAAGATCTGGCTCCTGGGCTACAAGGAAATGCTGCAGGGACACGTCGACAGCGTCGCGCGCGGCATCGTCGTGTCCAACGCGACACCCGGGAAGAGCGGGCTCGCCTCGGTCAACCCGATATTCACCTGGGTCCGCCTGGCGCAACGCGTGCCCGTGCGCATCCACATTGACCGCATTCCGCCCGATCTCCGGCTCGTTGTGGGCATGACAGGGACGATCGAGGTCGAGACGGGCAGGGAAGTACAGCAGGGTGCCCCGGACAACAAACGTTGACCCCACAAGAACAAAATATGCCGAAGTCATGCGTGCGCCGAGATCCGCGCGCCAGATGAGGGCGGCTGTGCAGTCAGATCGGCGCTCGGCGGTTTCGGCTCATCCGATCCTGTCAAATTCAGGCTCGGCGGGAGGGCTTACTTGTCACCCCGGGTCAGCGCGGGCTCAAGCGGCCAATCGAAATTGTTCGGCAAATTGTCGGCTGTGATGAGGTGATTTGTCAGGAGCCTGTGAATGCGAGCCCATTCCTGCTTTACGTCACTTGACGGTCTCTCGTGGAGCAGGTTGTTCATCTGCCCCGCGTCGCCCGCAAGGTTGTAAAGCCCATAATCGAGTCCGGCACCGTCGAGCCGGAAATAGACTGCATAGGTCCAATCTCCTTCTCGGATCGCCCGAATATGGCCGCCGGGAGCGCTCGCCGACAGGAAGAAGCGATCGTCATGAGAAGAGATTGAGTAGTCGTGGACTGACGTCGACGGATCCTTGACAGCCGGAACGATGCTCCTGTCGATGCCACAGGAATCCGGATCGGGGACGCCCGCGAACTTGAGAATCGTCGGAAGGTCTCGAGCGGCTCCGGATGGAGCTTTCGGATTGTACTCGATCAAGGGGATGTGGATCATCTCCTCGTAGGCCGTGTACGCCTTTTCGCGCATGCCAAGGGAAGTCTCGTGATCGGCGCTTACGCTCCTGGTTCGTCATGAGCACGATAATATTCGGAGGCTTCGGCGCGAACACGGGGGCGGTATTGACTGCAGTGGTGGCGAGAGCCTGCCCCGACGAGGTGACCGCAAGCCCAGACCCCTGTAAGACGCCGCGCCGAGTGAAGCGAGACGCGGCAGCGAGCTCATCGGCAGATTGCAAGTCGTCGCCGGTTTGCTCGCTCTCCGCGCCGGGCCCAGAGTTCTCCGGCTTCTCCATGGCTGTCCTCCCAAAGCATGTAAAAGCGGTGGGCTAGTCCCGTCTTTCGCTGAGATGAACGCGTCGATTTCAGCGAAACTCTCCTTAATGATGCTTTGGGCTTGTCTGAGTGCGGTTCGCCGTAGCCGCGGCCGTGACCGGATCATTCTCGCTGGCAAGCGCTTTCCAGACTTTCCTATGGTTGGCGATTGGGGGAATATTCTTGCAGGCGACTTCGGAGAGGGTCTTCAGATGCTTGACGCACAGGGCGGCTTAACCCTAACAGCAGCTAAGCTTCATCGCGGGATGAAGACAATCGCGGACGCGGTTGGCATACTGCTGGTCGATGGATTTCACTATTTGGCGCTTTTCGCGATAGGAGCGACAACCGTCTGGTCAGCCCTTGCTGCTTTCATCAACATGTTAGGTAAGGGACACGCTGATCTTTCCGACATCCTACTTCTGTTTATCTATCTTGAGATGGGTGCAATGGTCGGAAGCTATTTCAAGACGACGAGGCTTCCGGTTCGCTACCTGATTTATATCGCAATGACAGCGCTGGGCCGGGTTCTGATCGAGGTTGGGGGCGCTGAACACAGGACGGGGATAGATCTTCTCATAGTGGCAGGAGCAATTCTGGTTCTGGCGGTTGCTTTGCTGGTATTGCGGTTCGCAGCTCGCAAGGGCGATTCGTCCGATGAGCTCAGTAACGGGGCATAGCTCTGCTTTGATCGCTCGCCCGGTACAAGGCCGAGATGACCCATGAATTGTCGTGGGCAGCGACCGCATGTGGTTTGCGCAACCACAGAATCCTTTCGGGAACTCAGGGCCGGGGTCTCAGTCCGGCAATGAGCACATCGTGGATGCTGAGTTTACCGAGGTCGAGGACGAGAAGAACACGAACAAGTCTGCGTGAGCTCGAAATTCGCGGCAGACGCAGCCGATGCTCATGTCCTTGTTCCCTTCGCCTTGAATAGGTCCGCGGGGGCCGGTCGACGGGAGGAGAGAATCTGAACCGAGCCGCGCGTGCCGCGTTGGTGGGCCTGAGCAACTTGCTTCACTGCCTCCTCCTGGTGGGCGCAGCGGTGCCGCATTTGCGGCTCGCAATTGCAAGCCGTGCTTCATCGAGCAGTCTTGCTTCATGTGATTTGAAATAGCGCCAAAGAATAACTGCGCCAATGAAAACAACGAGCGGCGCAATCCATTCCAACGGGCCGGAGAAGCGATGCACGCTCCTACCTAGGAGATATCCGCCCAACCCAAACAGCGTCGCCCAAACGATTCCGCCGGCTGCATTATAAACCAAGAATTGTTTCGGCTGGAACTGGTTGGCGCCGGCAAGAAGCGCGGCCAAGGCCCGCAGAGGCGCGACGAAACGACCGAAGAACACGATCTTCCCGCCGTGCCGCATGAAGAGATATTCTGCAAGGTCAAGTTTTCGCTGATCGAGGCGGATGTATTGGCCGCATTTCATGAGAACGTTGCGGCCGAATGTTCGGCCGATCCAAAATCCGAGATTGTCGCCCAGAATCGCTCCCCCGCCGGCCGCGGCAATGATGAGCCAAATATTCATGGCGTGTTGCGTGCCGGCGTAGACTGCGGCCGCGACGAGCGTGGTCTCGCCGGGGAGAGGCACTCCTGCGCTTTCCATCGCAACCAGCGCGAACACGGCGAGATAGCCATAGTTCGTCAGGATGAGTTGAATATGATGAGTGGCGACCATCTGTCGGCTCCCGACATCCTTCTCGAAACAGATCTTCTTAAGCCGGGCTGCCGGGAATGTGTGGCGACCACTATGCGATGTCGATCCAGCCAGATTATCTGGGTTAGCCCTCGAACATCTAGGCGATGGAGAATGCTGTCGGCAGATGCACTCGTCGCGCCACGACGCGCGAATTTCTGCCTCCTGGGCTGTATTCCTACGTTTCATGCTTATCGGAATTGGCTTGGAGCTGGTCTAGCGCGATGGCATGCATCCCAATCTCATCGCGCTCTGGGATGCTTCGGAAGAACTATTCATCTTCAGAAGGGCGGTCATCACCCGCTGAAACCGAAGCCCGCGTTCAGGCGAGAAGCCGCTGTGGTTAGATAGCGGAACCCACGAGCGCGGGCTGCACGGTCAGGCGATAGGCAGCACACTTGCTGTCGTCGAAGGTCTCTAAAACCTCATTGCAGACCGGCAGTGATATTCGCCCTTGGTTGTTCGCTCAGACGATAGCTCAAGTTGGCGAAAGCCAACCTTACACTTCGGACAAGTAACGTCGTGTGCCTTCATAAACCGAACCCGCTCGCTAAACCGCTGATTGGTAACGCCACTTAAGATGATGTCGCAAAACGCTCGCACAAGGACGCACACAGGTTTGTCATTGTCCTGTCCGGGGTGCGGACGGGGTCTGCTTCTCAGTCGCGATCAGGTTCCTGGTTGCGGACGGCAAAAGGGGATATCTGCCCGTCAATGGAACTCATTTTCCACAATTCGTGGAACGCAGAAGTGTCCGTCTTTCCCCATTGAGGAAAATTGCCGGCTCATTGCATTTTCATGATCTGGTCCATCGGCGGCATGTTCTGGTTGAGATGCCCCATGATCCAGACGGTCCCGCCGACCACCAGGAAGACGATCAGAAGCCCGAAGGCCAGCGCCAGCACATTGTT
>JAEWFG010000005.1 GCA_023388935.1 Pseudomonadota bacterium
CACCTTAGCAGGTGTTGCACTTGCATCGTGAACCGAAGGGGCATCCAGTACGCCGCGCCTTCTCGGCTCCAGCCTCACTGTCTCTGGAATACTGGATCACCCGCTTTCGCGGGTGATGACACCTGTATTGGAGAGAGTGTGTGCGCTCTCACGTCTCCCCAGAATCAAAACCGCCGCGCTCCCTTTCGGGAACGCAGCGGCCGGTGATGCCTGGTGTTTGCGATCAGCTGTTGCGCAGGCCGTCGGCGGCGCGCTTCCACTGCGCGACGTTGTCGGAGATCATGCGGGTCGACTTCATCGCGGCCTGGCTGAGCTGGGCGTAGCCGGAGATCTCGCGCTGGACGCGCTGGCCTTCGGCATGGAGCAGGTCGCGCAGGCTCTCGAGCTCGGAGATCAGGTTCTCGATCTCGGCGAGCGAAGTGCCGGCGACGCGCTGGATCAGCGAGTTGACGTTGGTGACGGTGGCCTCCGCGCTCGCATCGAGCGGCGGCGTGTCGGAGGCCGTCGACGCCGGGCGGCGCAGATACGCGATGTCGTTGCGCACGAAATCGCGGATGCCGGCCTCGACCTCGGTTACGGCGGCGAGGTTGCTGTCGACCGTCTCTGTCTCGGTGGATTCGATCTTTTCCGGACGATTGGCGTTCATCGTTGTTCCCCTGTTCGCGTTGGGCGTAGCGCGAGCGTGCCCCGCACGACGACGTCGGTAAAGTGGACTAGGGCGTCGGATTTTGGCGGCATCTTGGCCGAGATACGGCAGGGACGGGCCATTCGGGGGCTTTGCCGTGGCGTAGTTACGAATGTCTGAAATGCCAGTGGGGCGAGGCGAAGGACTACCAGCTCTTCTTGAAGCCGGCCGTCAGGCTCTTGTTGATCGCGCCTTGCGAGGTCTCGCCGACCGAGCCGGAGACGGTGACGTTGTCGAACAGCTTCTGCTCGGCGCCGAACTTGCGCAGCCATTTGTCGTCGGTGGTCGAGAGCGTCTGGCCGGCGGTGAGGCTGGTGCCGGTGTCGGTGATGGTGACCTTGGCGGTCTGGTCGGTCTCGTAATTGCGCATGATGTACCCGCCGATGCCGGGGACTGCGGTGCCCTGCTGGTTCATGCTGTAGCCGTTCTGCAGCGTCAGCGAATAGTCGTTCGACAGCGGCAGCGACTTGGTCAGCGACGCCCCGATCTTGCTCTGCTCGGCGCCGGGATCGACGCGGGCTTCCACCGCGGTCTTGTCCCAGATCGAGCCCGCGCCCGGCGCGGTCGCCGCCGCCCAGGCGCTGCCGGAGGATTGCGGCAGGCTGCCGCCGTTGGCGGCCTTTTGTGCCAGGAGCTCGGACATCGTCCGCGGCTCGCTCGTCACCGTCATGTCGGCGCCTATGCGGGCGTCCCAGAACGAGGACACCGACTGCTTCACCATCACCGCGGAGGAGCCGTTGGCATTGGCGTTCGAGGACCAGTTCAGGCCGCCCCTGGCCGCGGCCTGCGCGCGCTTCCTGGCGGCGATGACGTCGTTGACCGTGCCGGCGTCGGTCGCGAGCTGGCCCCAGTCGAGCTTGTCGATGTCGATGTCTTTGAGCAAATCAGGGTCGTTGACGTCGGGAGTCTCGGCGGTCTCGACCTCCCCGTCAGGCGCGGCTGCCGTGGGCGGAATGATCTGCGCCGAGACCGTCAGCACCGAGCTCAAAATGAACGCGGCCGCCAGTACCGGCGGCCTGGTCCAGCCAAATCCTGTCGAGAATTCCATCGTCTTGCCCGCGAGCCCCGTGCGCGTGAGGGATGCGGAATTATCGTTGCGAAATTGTGGCGGTGTGTTGCGACAGTTTGCACCGGGCGTCGATGGTTCGAGACGGCGCTACGCGCCTCCTCACCATGAGGAGATGGATTGGTCTCGAAGGATCGAGGCCTGCAGCCCTACGTCAAAATGCGAACCAACGGGCCGCGCGAAAGGCGCGCGCCCGATGACGAGCTTCCGGCATGACGGCATCTGGCGGGGCTGGAGGCCAGGACGTCATGCGGGCATCGGCACCGGTCCCGAATTGCGGGGCCCGTTGGCGTCCCCTCAGCCGGCGCGGCTCATCTTCGGCAGATGAATAGCGCGGCCGAGTGCCTGCTCGACCAGATCAAACGTGTCGATCAGCACGCGCAGGGCAATGAGCTTGCATCCCCTGAACTGCGCGAACTGCGCCACTCTCAGCGAGATCGGCTTGCTGGAATCCAGCGCAGTCAGCGAATAGCGCAGCATCGAGGCGGCGGAATCGACGCCAAGCATGATGCTCTCACGGTCGAAGCGGCGGACGTGGAAATTGTCGGCGAGCTGGCGGATGACGTCGAGCACAGCGTCCTTGCCCTGGCGCGCGCCGAAGAACGGAAACATGTCGATCGGGCCGTAGAGCGCCCATTCGACGTCCTCGTCGATCAGTGTCTCGATATCCTCGAAATGCCGGTCGTTGATCGCGCGGTGCAACGCACGCGAGAAACGCCAGAGGCTGTGCTCTGTCATCTTGGGCAGTCCTGAAACTGAAGCGTAAAAATGGAAAACAACCCCATGCACAGTAAGGCGCCGCGGGGCCGCTCAATTCATTTGTATACGAACAAATACGGGGTTTTGGCCAAAGCTCAATTCACAATTTTGCAATGCTCAATTGAATGCACTTTGTGAGATTTGCAACAGAACCCCGTATTTTACCGGTTCCTGCCGGGCGTGGCGATGACGCCTGCATATCGGCGGCGCGCTGGAACGCGGGTGCGGCCCGCTCGTTGAGATTCCGACACCGCATCCGGAGACATCGATCCATGAAATCCGCGCTCATCACCGTCGCCGCCGCGCTTCTGATGCTCGGCGCCACCTCCGCCGCCAACGCCAAGGGCTGTATCAAGGGCGCCGTGGTCGGCGGCGCCGCCGGCCACTATGCCGGCCATCACGGCGTCCTCGGTGCCGCCGCCGGCTGCCTCTACGGCCGCCATCATGCCAAGGAGCAGGAGAAGCAGCAGCAACAGCAGAGCCAGATCAACGGGCAGGGTAAGCTGTAAGGGCGCGAGCCGCGCCGCATTCTCCGTTGTCATTCCGGGGCGCCGCAAAGCGGCGAGCCCGGAATCCATAACCACGAATAGCGCCGTTAAACCTGCGCCGCCGCCCTACCTCTTCTTCCACCCACCCCGCCGTCCCGGCGCGCCGCCCGTCGATTTCGGCGCCGGGCCGAACTCCGGCCCGGACTGCCGCGAATCCGTCGGCTGGATGATCCGGCTCGTGCTGCCGAACGGCTTTGACGGCAGCGCGCGGCTCTCGCGATAGGGCAGCGACTCCGGGCCGTGCATCTCGTCGAGATGCGGCTTGTGCACCTTCGAGCCGCTGCTGCTTCCGCCGCCGCTCGCCTTCAGCGCGGAGCTCACCGTTTTTTTCTTCATGGCGCTGACGGGGAGGTTGGCGGCTTCGCCGTATTTCTTCGCTCCTGCATAGGCGCCGGCCTTGCCCTGCACCGCGCGCTGCTTGACGGTGGGGTCGTCGACCACGGCAAGCTCGGTGGCGCGCAGGCGCTTGACCTCGTCGCGCAGGCGGGCGGCTTCCTCGAAGTTCAGATCGGCGGCGGCCTCGCGCATCCGCGTTTCGAGATCGGCGAGCACGGCTTCAAAGTTGTGGCCGATCGAGATGACGTCGTCGGTCATGTCATGGCCGCCGACCTCGACCAGTACGTGGTCGCGCTCGTAGACGGAGTTGAGGATGTCGCCGATCTGCTTCTTCACGCTCTCCGGCGTGATGCCGTTGGCGGTGTTGTACTCGACCTGCTTCTCGCGGCGGCGGTTGGTCTCGGCGATGGCGCGCTCCATCGAGCCGGTCATGCTGTCGGCATACAGGATCACCTTGCCGTCGACGTTGCGCGCGGCGCGGCCGATGGTCTGGATCAACGAAGTCTCGCTGCGCAGGAAACCTTCCTTGTCGGCGTCCAGAATCGCGACCAGCGCGCATTCGGGAATGTCGAGGCCCTCGCGCAAGAGGTTAATGCCGACCAGCGCGTCGAAGGCGCCGAGGCGCAGGTCGCGTATGATCTCGATGCGCTCGATGGTGTCGATGTCCGAGTGCATGTAGCGGACGCGGATGCCCTGCTCATGCAGATATTCGGTGAGGTCCTCCGCCATGCGCTTGGTCAGCACCGTGATCAGCGAGCGGTAGCCGGCCTGGGCTGTGGCACGCACCTCGCCGACGAGGTCGTCGACCTGGGTGCGGGCCGGGCGGATATCGACGGGAGGATCGATCAGGCCGGTGGGGCGGATCACCTGTTCGACGAAAACGCCGCCGCTTTCGTTCAGCTCCCAGCCGCCGGGCGTCGCCGACACCGCGACCGTCTGCGGACGCATCATGTCCCACTCCTCGAAGCGCAACGGGCGGTTGTCCATACAGGAGGGCAGGCGGAAGCCGTATTCGGCCAGCGTCGCCTTGCGGCGGAAGTCGCCGCGGAACATGCCGCCGATCTGCGGCACGGTGTCGTGGCTTTCGTCGGCGAATACCAGCGCGTTGTCGGGGACGTATTCGAACAGCGTCGGCGGCGGCTCGCCGGGGCGGCGCCCGGTGAGGTAGCGCGAATAGTTCTCGATGCCGGCGCAGCTTCCCGTCGCCTCCATCATCTCGAGGTCGAACGTCGTGCGCTGCTCCAGCCGCTGCGCTTCCAGCAGGCGGCCCTGGTCGTGCAGCTGGTCGAGCCGCTGCTTCAATTCGAATTTGATCGACTTGATCGCCTGCACCAGCGTCGGGCGCGGCGTCACATAGTGCGAGTTGGCGTACATCTTGATGAATTCGAGCTCGTCCTGCTTGTGGCCGGTGAGCGGATCGAACTCCTCGATGGTCTCGATGGTGTCGCCAAACAGGTTCACGCGCCAGGCGCGGTCCTCATAGTGCGCCGGGAAGATGTCGATGACGTCGCCGCGCACGCGAAACGTGCCGCGGGTGAAATCGGCCTGCGTGCGCTTGTATTGCAGCGCGACGAGATCGGCGATGAGCTGGCGCTGGTCGATGCGCTCGCCCTTCTTCAGCGCAAATGTCATCGCGGTGTAGGTCTCGACCGAGCCGATACCGTAGATGCAGGACACCGACGCGACGATGATGACGTCGTCGCGCTCGAGCAGCGCGCGCGTCGCCGAGTGGCGCATGCGGTCGATCTGCTCGTTGATCGACGAATCCTTTTCTATGTAGGTGTCGGTGCGCGGAACGTAGGCTTCCGGCTGGTAGTAGTCGTAGTAGCTGACAAAGTATTCGACCGCGTTGTCCGGGAAGAAGTTCTTGAACTCGCCATAGAGCTGGGCGGCGAGGGTCTTGTTCGGCGCCAGGATCAGCGCGGGACGCTGCGTCGCCTCGATCACCTTGGCCATGGTGTAGGTCTTGCCGCTTCCGGTGACGCCGAGCAGCACCTGCGAACGGTCGTTGCGCTGGATGCCTTCGACGAGTTCGGCGATCGCGGTCGGCTGGTCGCCGCGCGGCTGGTATTCCGACTTGATCTCGAAGCGCACGCCGCCTTCGGACTTTTCCGGGCGCGGCGGTCGGTGTGGCGTCCACACCTTCATGGAGCCGTCGTCCTTGCGGAACTCCGGACGCCCCTCGCGGATCAGCGATTCCAGTGCGTCGGCGGTGGCCTTGACGCCGAGCGCCTCCATCTTGCTGCGCGGCGGACGCGCCAGGGCCTCTGCATCGTCCTCTTCGGTGGGAAGACCGAGCTGCCGCGCCAGCTCCGGATCGAGCGTCGGTACCGTGGCCGCGGTGCCGTAATTGGCCTGCGGCGCTTCGTCGAAGCCGCCGCTCTCGGTCGATGCGTGGGCGCGCGGCGGCTGCGGCATCGATCGTGCCGCGTCCTGCGGAAACTCCTTCGGCGTCGAGGCGCGAGCGCGATGCGCGGCAGCCTCGCCGCCGGCACGGCGGTCGCGCGAATTATCCGGCGGCGGCTGCAGCCCGGTGCCCGATCCAAGCCCGGCATCGCCGCGGTTGATCGCGGGATTAAGCAGTTCGGCCAGCGCCGGCCCGATCGGCTGCACGTCAGGTCGGTGTGCCTTCGAGTTCGGCGCCTTGGATTTTGGGGGTTTTGAGGGGGGAGCAGGTTTCTTCGCCATGCCCCGAATATGGGACGAGTCCGTCCCTCAGAAAAGGGCGAATGCCGGTCCGCACGCGGCCTGCTGACAGCAGGTTGGCAGTAGGGCGTGCCATCACGCCGCGGGCAGCGGGCCCTCGTCGTCCTCGGGCGTCCGATTTGTCTCGAGGATGTCGAGATGGATGCCGCCGCAATGGGTGCAGCGCATGGTCCAGTACTCGCATCCGGCGCGGCCGCCGATCACACGGAGCACCGTGAGATCGCCGTCGCATTCCGGGCATTTCGACAGCACATTGCGAGCGTAGATCCGCGGCCGCGGTGTGTCCTCAATGTCGATGGCTGACATGACCGGTTCCCACTTTTACGCCGCGCTGGCTCGTTTGCAAATTCGTTGCTTATTCGTCGTCGCTGTCGAACCGCCGGCGGAAGCGATCGATGTGGTGCTTGGCGTCGGCGATCGCGGCATCGGGATTGGGCCAGGCGAAGCCGACCTCCATGGCCGGAAACAGCACGCCGTCGATGGCAACCGGGCTGAAATCGGCGCGCCGGATACGGGCGTGCCACAGTCCCTTGCCAGCTTCGAAGGATTCGATGTCAAAGCCGTCGTAAAGGGTCGTCATTGGTGTCCCCAAGGTTTTTGTACGAATGTTTTGTACAAGTGTCTGTAACTGACTTGTTGAACAGGCAGGGGACCACGTTTGCGGAGTTGCGTATGTGAAGCCGTTCACACGCGACGGGCTTTTTTGCCCCGCGGTTTCAGTTCCGCGCCGCGGTCCGGCCGATCCGTTTCACCGGGCGGGGCGCAGGCTCGGAGGCCGCGCGCATGATCCAGCGGCGGAACGCGGCAAAGTCGCGCTGCTCGGACTGGAAGCCGCGATAGAGCAGGTACCAGCGCATGCCCTTGGGCACTGAAAGGTCGAACGGCGCCACCAGTCGGCCGGCGGCGAGATCGTCGTCGATATAGGGCCGGATGCCCATGGCGATGCCGAGTCCGTCGGCGGCGGCCTGGAGCGCCTGGCCATAGAACTGGAACTCCGGTCCGCGGGCATTGATGCGCGTGACGCTCGCGGCCTTGAGCCAGATCGGCCAGTCCTCCGGTGAATGTGCGACGCGGATCAGGCTCGGGCCTTTGAGATCGGCCGGGCGCTTCAGGCTGGTGGCGAGGCGGGGCACGCAGACCGGCGTGAGATCGCCGGCGAACAGCGGCTCGGCCACCAGCCCCGGCCAGTCGCCGGTGCCGAGCTTGATGCCGCAGCTCCAGTCCTCGCCAAACGGCACCGACGCGCCGCCGGTGGTGAAGCGCACCTCGATGTCGGGCTCCTCGCTGCGAAATTCCGACAGCCGCGGAATCAGCCAGCGCATCGCAAAGGTGTGCCCGACGCCGATGGTGAGCACGCGGACGCCGGAGGGCGCCGTGACCTGCGCGGTGAGGCTTGCCAGCGCATCGAAGATCGGCGTCAGCCCGCCCTGATAGGCGCGGCCAGGCTGGGTCAGCACCAGCTTGTTGGCCTTGCGCTCGAACAGCGCGACGCCGAGCCGTTCCTCGAGCAGATGCACCATGCGGCTGACGGCGGCCGCCGACACGCTCAGCTCGACGCCGGCCGCGGCAAAGCTGCCGGTCCGCGCCGCCGCCTCGAATGCCTTGATGCCGTTGAGAAACAGCAGCCGCCGCAAATGACCGACCCTCAGGAAAGCTGATGCCAGGCCAAGATAACTCAGTTTGCGCAGGCGGGGCAAGCGAGGCACAAGAATGCGTGTAATTCCAGGTGGATTGTTGGTCTGAGGCGCTGCTTTTTCGCCTCTCCCCGCAGGCGGGGCGAGGGAGTGCTGGCAGCTCGCGTCCCTTACGTGCACCACAGGAGAACCTCTACGTGACGCCCATCATGATCGCTGCCCTTGGATTGCTGATGGTCGGCACCGCGTTCCTGTCGGGGCTGTTCGGCATGGCGGGCGGGTTGGTCCTGATCGGCGTGCTGCTCGCCCTGATGCCGCTGCCGACCGCGATGGTGCTGCATGCGATCACGCAGATGGCCTCGAACGGCTGGCGCGCCCTGCTGTGGCGCGCACATATCCGCTGGCGACCGGTCGCGGTCTACCTGATCGGCTGCGCCGTAGCGCTGGCGACATGGTCCATCACCCGCTACGTGCCGGACAAGCCGGTTGCGCTTTTGCTGCTCGGTATCACACCGTTCATGGCGCGGCTGTTGCCCGCCAACATCAAGCCCAACCCTGCCAGCGTCTGGCAGGGCAGCGTCTACGGTTCGATCTGCATGGGATTGATGCTGATGACCGGCGTGTCGGGGCCGCTGCTCGACACCTTCTTCCTCGGCGGCGATTTCGGCCGGCGCGAGAAGGTCGCGACGAAGGCGATGTGCCAGCTCATCAGTCATTTCACCAAGCTCATCTATTTCGGCGGCGTGATCGACCAGGCGGCGACGCTCGATCCTGTACTCGCAGGCGTCGCGATCGCAGCGTCGATGCTCGGCACGACGCTGGCGCGGCGCATCCTCGAAGCGATGACGGACCAGCAATTCCTGGCCTGGTCGAATAAGCTTATCACCACAATTGCCTGCTATTACATCGGCTATGGAGGCTGGCTGCTGCTCGGCACGCAGGTCGCTGCGGCCATCGACAAGGGAGGTTTGCAATGAGCGAGACCGCCGATCCGCTGGTGCTGGACTTCGTCGAATGGGTCGCGCGCGAGCCGCGCGCCTATGCCGAGGTGATCTCGACCTGGAAGACCTCGTGCCCGCGCCTGACCATCTGGGAGGACGCCGCCGACCGCGGCTATGTCGCCCGCGAGACGCTGCCCGGGATCGGGCTGATCATTGCGGTGACGCAGGACGGCGAGAGGTTTTTGCGTACGCACGGACGGTGAAGTCTCTCCACATCGTCGTTGCGAGCGTCGGCGAAGCAATCCAGAATGGGGGACCCTCACCCTGAGGAGCGCGCACCTTGCGCGCGTCTCGAAGGGCGAGGCCGAAGGTGGGCCTTCATCCTTCGAGACGCGCGTTCCGCGCTCCTCAGGATGAGGGGCTGATACGGAAGGCCATTTCATGTCACTCAAACTCTTCGAACTCGTCGGCACCGACGCTTCCCGCCCCTTCAGTCCGTATTGCTGGCGCACGCGGATGGCGCTCGCGCACAAGGGACTGTCGGCGGAATCGCTGCCCTGGCGCTTCACCGAGAAGGGCGCGATCGCGCCGCACGGCTCGGAGAAGGTCCCGGTGCTCCTGCATCATGACAAGCCGGTGGTCGATTCCTGGACGATCGCGAACTATCTCGAGGACAATTTTCCGGATCGCCCGCCACTGTTCGGCGGCGAGGGTGGTCGCGCCATGGCACGCATGCTCAACGCATGGGGCGACATCGCCATCGTCGGCGGCATCTTTCCGCTGATCATCGCCGACATTCCGAAGAATCTCGCCGAGGTCGACGCCGCCTATTTCCGCAAGTCGCGCGAGGCGCGTTTCGGCGGCAAGAGCCTGGAAGAGATCATGGCGAGCCGCGACACCGGCGTGGTCGCCTTCCGCAAGTCGCTCGAGGTGATGCGGCAGACCTTCAAGACGCAACCCTTCATCGGCGGCAGCGCGCCGAATTATGCCGACTACATCGTGTTCGGTGGTTTTCAGTGGGCGCGCGCCGTCAGCCCGTTCAAGCTGCTCGAGACTGATGATCCGGTCTACGCGTGGCGGGAAAAACTGCTCGACGCGTTCGACGGCATGGCGCGGAAATCGCCGGGGTATCCAGTCTAGGCTTCGTAGCCCGGATGGAGCGCAAGCGAAATCCGGGGTTGGCGCCTGCGGAATAATTCCCGGATTACGCTTGCGCTCCATCCGGGCTACGCGACGCCTCCGCCGCGGCCTTCCGCAAGCATTCCCGGCATAAACAATCCTCACCCGCGACCGGCATCGGCAGACGTGCCGTTTCCTCCGCGCACCAGCAGGTGCCGGAGAGATCGCAGCCGAATTCGGCGCCGCAGCGGGAACAGGCGAGGCGGCGCGATTCCGGCAATGAGGATTCTTTCAGATTTGTCATGATTTAAGCCGAAGCTTTCGCCGTCGTTTTCATGTCGGGTTCATCTCCCGCAGCGGTATATTAGGCGCCGCGCACGGACTCGGAAAGCGGTTGGCAACGCGCTGAGGACAGATCGATGGCCCGCGATTCGCACGCCGCCCTCGTTGCGCTCAACCGCTTTGGCTTCGGAGCCCGCGGCGGCGCCTCGGGCGATCTCATCAACGCAGCCTCCGATCCCAGGGGTTTCGTGAAGGCGGAGCTGGCCCGCCCCAACGGGGTGCTGCTGGAAGCGCCGGACCTGCAGTCGACGCCGCAGCTCGGGCAGGCCCTGTTCACCTATCAGGACCAGGTCAAGCAGGCGCGCGAGGCCGCGAGGGCCGCTGCGCCCGCCGAAGCGCCGCAGCAGACGCCAGCCGATCAGAAGCCCGCCCTGCGCCGCAATCTCTCGCTGAATGCGGTTGCGACCGGGATCGCCGGCCAGATGGCCGAGGCGAAACCGGCCGACGCTGCGGCGAAGCCCGAGACCATGCAGCCCCATGCCGCCGCGCCACCTGCCGCAAAACCTGCGCCTCAGCCGCTCAACGTGATCCAGAAAACCTTTCGCACTGAGGCGCTGGCGCGCTTGCAGCGCGCGATGCTGGTCGAGTGCGGCTTCACCGAACGGCTGGTGGTGTTCTGGTCCAATCATTTCTGCATCTCAGCGACCAAGGGCGAGCTGGCGCGGATATGGGCGGGCGCGTTCGAGCGCGAGGCGATCAGGCCGCACGTGCTCGGGCGGTTCGCCGACATGCTCAAGGCGGTCGAGCAGCATCCGGCGATGCTGTACTTCCTCGACAACCAGCAATCGCTCGGACCGGATTCGCGCGCAGGGCAAAACCGCAAGCGCGGGCTGAACGAGAATCTCGCGCGCGAGATCATGGAGCTGCATACGCTCGGCGTCGGCGGCGGCTATACGCAGGAGGACGTCACCTCGCTCGCACGCATCATCACGGGCTGGACCTTTGCAGGCCGGCAGGGGCAGCTCGGCACGCCCGGCTCCTTCGTCTTCAACACCAATGCGCACCAGCCCGGTCCGCAGGCGCTGCTCGGCAAGACCTATGAGGCGACTGGACTTGCGCAAGGTGAGGCCGCACTCGCCGACATCGCGCGCCATCCGTCGGCCGCGAATTTCGTCGCCACCAAATTCGTCCGGCATTTCGTCGCCGACGATCCACCGCCCGCTCTGGTCGCGCGCCTGCGCGACGTCTTCGTCAAGACGGACGGTGACCTCAAGGCGATGGCGATGGCACTGGTCGATTCCGACGAGGCCTGGAAGGCGCCGCTGACCAAGATGCGTTCGCCTTACGACTTCGTGGTCGCAAGCGGCCGGCTGCTGGCGCGCGTGCCGGAGGATCCCGGCGCTGATCTGAACAATCTCAATTTGCTGGGACAGCCGCTGTGGTCGCCGGCCGGGCCCAATGGCTTTCCCGATACCAGCGCCGCCTGGGCTGCGCCCGAAGGCATCAAGCTCCGGCTTGACATCGCCGCGCAAATGGGCGCGCGGCTCGGCAACAACATCGACCCGCTCGACCTCTTGGAATTCGCGGCCGCGGATGCCGCCTCGGTCGAAACCCGGCGGACCATCGAGCGCGCGGAATCGCGGCAACAGGCGCTGACGCTGTTGTTGATGTCGCCGGAAATGCAGAGGAGGTGACGATGTTGGATTGCGTCGAGAACCGGCTCCTCACCTCGCGCCGCGGCCTGTTGCTCGGCGGTGCGTCCTTTGCGGCCTGGGCCTATTTGCCGAAATTCGCCCGCGCGGCCGATGGGCGCGATCCGCGGCTGATCGTCGTCATCCTGCGCGGCGCGCTCGATGGGCTCGCGACGGTCGCGCCGATCGGTGACCCTGACTATGCCGGCCTGCATGGTTCAATCGCGCTCGCGGCCAACGGTGCGCATCCCGCGATCATGCTCGATCCCTTCTTCGGGCTGCATCCGGCCATGCCTGAATTCGCGCGGATGTATCGCGACATGCATGCCGTGGTGATTCACGCGGTCGCGACGCCCTATCGCGACCGTTCGCATTTCGACGGCCAGGACGTGCTGGAAACCGGCTACGCCGGGCCCGGCCGCGTGCAGTCCGGCTGGCTCAACCGCGCGCTGGAAGCGCTGCCGCGCGGTGAACGCGTGTCGAGTGGCCTGGCGGTGGGGCCCACCGCGCCGCTGGTGCTGCGTGGTAGTGCGCCGACCGTCGGCTGGGCGCCTGTCGCGCTGCCGCAGGCCGACGACGACACCGCGATGCGTCTCGTCGATCTTTACCGTCACCGCGATCCGGCGCTGGCATCGGCGCTGTCGCAAGGTCTCCAACTCGAGAAGGCCGCAAGCGGCGACGACATGAAGCCGAAGCCCGGCAACGCCGTCGCGCAGATGCGCCAGATCGCGCGCGGCACCGCCAAGCTGATGGCGACCGATGATGGTCCGCGCATCGCGGCGCTCGCTTTCGACGGCTGGGATACGCACGCCAATGAAGGCGGGCCTGTGGGGCGTCTCGCGTTCCTGCTCGGCGGGCTCGACGGCGCGCTCGCCGAATTCGAAAGCGGCCTCGGGGCGCGCTGGCGCGACACCGTCGTCGTCGTCGCCACCGAGTTCGGCCGCACCGCGCGCATCAACGGCACCGACGGCACCGATCACGGCACCGGCACCATCGCGCTGCTCGCCGGCGGCGCGGTAAAAGGCGGCCGCGTCATCTCCGACTGGCCCGGCCTCAAGCTCGCCAACCTCTATGAGGGCCGCGACCTCAAGCCCACCACCGATCTCCGCTCGGTGATCAAGGGCGTGCTGCAAGGCCAGTTCGGCCTGTCCGATCGCGTGCTGGCCGAGACGGTCTTCCCCGACAGCGCCACAGCGCGCCCGATGAAGGGGTTGGTCGCGTAACGCGAGACTGTCATTCCGGGGCGGGCGAAGCGCGAGCCCGGAATCCATCGCACCATTCACGCTGAGGCCTGATGGGTTCCGGGCCCGCGCCTTGCGGCGCGTCCCGGAATGACGACATGATGAGCCGAACTTTAGGAGACCATCCGCATGTACATCGCCATGAACCGCTTCCGTGTCGCCAAGGGCTCTGAATCTGCCTTCGAACAAGTCTGGCTCACGCGCGACACCCATCTCGACAAGGTGCCGGGCTTCGTCGAATTCCATCTGCTGAGGGGACCCGAGCTCGAGGACCACACGCTGTACGCTTCGCACACCGTGTGGGCGAACCAGGCGGCGTTCGAGGCCTGGACCAGGTCGGAGGCGTTTCGCGCGGCGCACAATCGCGCGGGCGACAACAAGCCGCTCTATCTCGGCCATCCCCAGTTCGAAGGCTTTGAGGTGATGCAGACGGTCGGACGCGGCGCGAAGTAGTGCGCCGCGCCGTCAGCATCAGCCTTTGGTGATCTCGTCGATCTCCGCCATCTCTTCGGCGCCGAGCTTCCACGCGATCGCCTTGACGTTTTCCTCGATCTGCTCGACGCGGGTGGCGCCGGCGATTACGCTCGACACTTGCGGGCGCGCGGCGAGCCAGGAGAAGGCGAGTTCGAGCATCGAATGGCCGCGCGCCTTCGCGAAGGCCGTGAGCTTCTCGACTATGTCCTCGTTGCGCGGCGTGACATAGCGGTCGCGCAACCGCTGCACCTTGCCGAAGCGGGTATCATCAGGCGCGGCCTCGCCCTTCTTGTATTTGCCGGTCAGAAGTCCGCTTGCGAGCGGGAAGAACGGCAACAGGCCGAGCTTGTATTCCTGCGCGGCCGGCAACAAGTCCTTCTCGATGTCGCGCACGACGAGGGAATATTCGTCCTGGCAGGAGACGAAGCGGCTGACATTCATCGCGCGTGCGACGTACTCTGCTTCGGCGACCCGCCAGGCCGGAAAGTTCGAATTGCCGATGTAGCGGACTTTGCCCTGCCGGACGAGATCGTCGAGCGCGCGCAAGCTCTCCTCGATCGGCGTCAGCGGATCATAGTCGTGCTGCTGGTAGAGATCGATGTAATCGGTCTTCAGCCGCTTCAGGCTCGCTTCCACGGCCTCCATGATGTAGCGGCGCGAGGCGCCCTGCTTGGTTCCGTCCTCCGCCATCGGCTTCGAGTATTTCGTCGCAAGCACGATGTCCTTGCGGCGGTCGCCCAGCACGGCGCCGAGTACATTTTCCGAGCCGCCCATGTTCGAATAGATGTCGGCAGTGTCGAACAGCGTGATGCCGAGGTCGAGCGCGCGATGGATCACCTTGCGCGAGGTCTCCAGGTCCGTGCGCTGGCCGAAATTGTTGCAGCCGAGTCCGACCGCAGACACGCGAAGGCCGGAGGCGCCGAGATTGCGAATTTCCATGGGAGATCCTGTCAGAAGAAAAGCGGCGGCCCATTGTGACCGCGGCGCGGTGCACCGGCAAGCTGATGCCTGCGTTGCTGCCATGCCGAGATTGGCAGGCAAAAAATGCGGCCCCGGTCAGACGCGGCGACTGACGGGGACCGCTTTGGGGCGTTTGATCGGTGACGGGGGGCCAGATCAGACGCAGCCGCAGGGTAATCCC
Source organism: Pseudomonadota bacterium (assembly GCA_023388935.1). Classification (GTDB taxonomy): domain Bacteria; phylum Pseudomonadota; class Alphaproteobacteria; order Rhizobiales; family Xanthobacteraceae; genus Bradyrhizobium. The sequence goes on from JAEWFG010000005.1 coordinate 14,624, forward strand.
GCTGTATTACGCGCGGGTGACAGGAGAGTTATCCACAGGGCGTCCGCGCGTCAGAATATCTTGCGATAGACGATGAAGCCGGAGCGCTCCGCGACCTTGTCGTACAGGCTCTGCGCCGTGACGTTGGTCTCGTGGGTCTGCCAGTATACCCGGGGCGATCCCGCCAGTTTCGCCCGCTCATACACGCCATGGATCAGCGCCGAGGCGACGCCCTTGCCGCGCGCGGCTTCGAGCGTGAACAGGTCCTGCAAATAGCAGGATGGCTCGACCGCAGTGGTGCTGCGATGAAACAGGTAGTGCGTCAGCCCCAGCAGGCGGCCGTCGCTCTCGGCGACGAGCGCATGAACCGGCTCATAGGCATCGAAGAAGCGCTGCCACGTCATGCGCGTGATCTCGCCCGGGAGCGCGGTCGGGCCCGAGCGGCCGTAGAAGGCGTTGTAGCCATCCCACAGCGGCAGCCATTGATCGTAGTCTTGCTTCGTGACGGAGCGAATGGTGAGCGACATGTAAACTTTCGCGATCTCGCTGGGCATGAGCCCGATGAAGCGTCCTTCATACGTGATCACGGGCGCGCCGATCAATCGCGCTGTCGCGTTGCCTGGCGACGCGCAGATATCGGATCAGCCTGCGGCTCGCATGTATCTCACGCCTTCCTCCCTGAACGAGACCAGGTTGCAGCGTCGACTGATCGTTGCGCCGGCGCCGCGCGGTGTCGTGCGGAACGCCTACGGGCAGGCAGTGACGGCGCGCAAGGCTCTCGGAGGAATTTAGACCAGGGGCGCGTGCCTCACGCGGTGCTGTAGCGCGGGCGCAGACAGGGTCGACGTGCTCGAACTCCTGCGCATGCCCGTGAAAATCAGCAGCGACGCTGCGACCAGGATGGCCGCAGTCAGGGTGATCGCAACGACTACCACAGGTGATTTCATCGATGTCACTCGGCGCGGATCACGCGGGCGCCTTGAAGGGCTGGTTCAGGGTGAAACGGAATCAGACCAGCAGGCCCATCGCCATGGTCGCCTTGGTCGACAGCACCGTCAGGGTGACGATCAGGCACAGCGAGAGCGCGGCAACGGCGAGCGAGGCCGCGACAGCATTGGTCAGCCGGGAAGACGCGACGGTAGCGGGACGGCCCTGAAAGCCTGCCGTGCCGGACACCCGAGTCATGGTCTAAATCCTTCAACGTGCGAGCGAATCACCCGCGACGTCGGCAATTTCACTGTTTCAACCGGCAATATTGCGGCGGCTAGCGCAACGAACATGGCGGTATTGCGGCAAAGAATACCCTTATACCCGCTATTCGCCAGAGCGGCCCCGCGCCATCAGACGCCGGCCGCGATACTGGCGGGGTCGTCGATGTCGGCCGGCCGCCAGTCCATCGCCACGAAGCCGGGGGCAGCTTCCACGCGCGCGAGCCAGTCCCGGATCGCCGGGAAGGTCGAGAGGTCGAAGTCGCAGCGGTCGGCGAGATGGGTGTAGCCGTACAGCGCGATGTCGGCGATCGTGAGCTGGCGCGCGGCGAAATAGGAGTTGGTCTTGAGGTGGTTCTCCATGACCTGGAGCGCGCCATAGCCGCGCTCCATCCAGTCCTCGAGTGCGTGAGTCTGCAGGTCGCGGCCGCCCTTGACCAACGACAGCCAGAAATAGGCGGCGCCGATGTTCGGCTCGAGCGCGTGCTGTTCGAAGAACATCCATTGCAGCGCCTCGGCGCGATCGATGCGGTTCTCCGGCGCGAGCGGCGTGCCGACGGCGACGTACCAGAGGATGGCGTTGGACTCGGCGAGATAGCGGTCCTCGCCCACCACCAGCAGCGGCACCTGACCGGAAGGGTTCTTGGTCAGAAAGTCCGGCGTCCGGCTCTCGCCGCGCAGAATGTCCACCTCGACCGCTTCGTAAGGTTCGTTCAACAGCGCCAGCGCAAGGCGGACCTTGTAGCTGTTGCCCGAGCGTTGCATCGAATAGAGCTTGTACATTCTGACAGTTCGATTTCCGAGTACGGGAAGACGCGGCGGTTGTTGCCCCGCAGCGCGGCTAAACAATGATGCCGATGCGAATCCGCTGCAAGGGCCGGTCCATAGAAAAACGCGAAAACCCTACCGCACTGCAACGCCACGGAAGATCATTTCCGCGCGACGATGCAAATCAGATCACGCTTGCGTCAATGCGTGGATGCTTCGCTCCGCGCAATCGTGCGAGGCGGTTGAACGGTCGCGATGCCGCCACGGGCGGACGATCGGTCGCAGGCCCGCAGCATCAGCCCCCTGTCAGCTTGATGGCGCCCGAACGGCACAAAATTGCTCCGAGGACAGGCCTTGCCGGATATGAGGGATTTGGACGGCAAAGTTACGGAAAATTGCGGTAAATCGCGCCTTGAAACGCTCGAAATCGGTAAACTTTTTCGAGATCGGGCCGAAGTTTCTTGCGGTGCAGCGGCACACGTTTTAGGGTAGCTCATTCCCACAATCAGAGTCGTGAGGCCAAACGGTTCACGACGCTTGTCAGGAGATGACGATGTCCTTCCTTGCCGCTGCGCTCGACCGTGTGAAGCCGTCCGCGACCATCGCGGTCACGGATAAAGCACGTGCGCTGAAAGCGGCGGGCCGCAACGTCATCGGCCTCGGCGCCGGCGAGCCCGACTTCGACACGCCCGCCAACATCAAGCTGGCGGCGATCCGCGCCATCGAAGCCGGCAAGACCAAGTACACCGCAGTCGACGGCATCCCCGAGTTGAAGGACGCGATCATCGCGAAGTTTCAGCGCGAGAACGGCATCGCCTACAAGCCCAACCAGATCATCGTCGGTACCGGCGGCAAGCAGGTCCTCTACAACGCGCTGATGGCGACCATCAATCCGGGCGACGAGGTGATCATCCCCGCGCCCTACTGGGTCAGCTATCCCGAGATGGTGGCGCTCGCCGGCGGCGAGCCGGTGCCGGTGGTCTGCACCGCCGCGACCGGTTTCAAGCTCCAGGCCGAAGCGCTCGAGCGCGCGATCACGCCGAAGACCAAATGGGTGATCCTGTGCTCGCCGTCGAACCCGACGGGAGCTGCCTACACCAAAGCCGAGCTGAAGGCGCTCACCGACGTGCTGGTCAGGCATCCCCATGTCTGGGTGATGACCGACGACATGTACGAGCACCTCGTCTATGACGACTTCCAGTTCACCACGGTCGCGCAGGTCGAGCCGAAACTCTACGACCGCACGCTCACCGTGAACGGCGTGTCGAAAGCCTATTGCATGACCGGCTGGCGTATCGGCTACGCGGGCGGTCCGGCGCAGCTCATCAAGGCGATGGCGACGATCCAGTCGCAGTCGACCTCGAACCCCTCTTCGATCTCGCAGTGGGCCTCGGTTGAGGCGCTGAACGGTCCGCAGGAGTTCATTCCCGCCAACAACAAGGTGTTCAAGGAACGCCGCGACCTCGTCGTCTCCATGCTCAACCAGGCCAACGGCATCGAGTGCCCGCGCCCCGAGGGTGCGTTCTACGTCTATCCGTCCTGCGCCGGCACGATCGGCAAGAAAGCGCCGTCGGGGAATGTGATCTCCAACGACGAGCAGTTCGTCACCGAGCTGCTGGAGACCGAAGGTGTCGCCGTGGTGCAGGGCTCGGCCTTCGGCCTTGGCCCGGCGTTCCGCATCTCCTACGCGACCAAGACCTCGGATCTCGAAGATGCCTGCAAGCGCATCCAGCGCTTCTGCGGCAACCTGCGCTGAACTCGTCGCAACCGAGACATCGAAAAGGCCCGCCTCACGCGGGCCTTTTTTATTGGTGTGCGCGATCTGGCACGCGCGGAACTCTTGTGGCATAGAACGTCGCACGTCGCTTGCGAGGCGCGCCCTCTCTGCTCGCATCACATTCATAGCCGGAGATATTTCATGCGCCGTTCATTGCTCCTCGCCGGACTCGCTGCAGCGAGCCTCGTTGCTTCCGTCGCGGGCGCCAGCGCACAGCAGCGGATGGTGCGGGTCGGCGTGCTCGAGTGCCGTGGTGGCGCCAGCGTCGGCTTCATCGTGGGCTCGGTGACCAATCTCGGCTGCGTGCTGCGCGCCGAGGGCCTGCCGGAAGACCGTTACGTCGCGACCATTCGCAAAGTGGGGCTCGATCTCGGCATCACCCAGGAGACCGCGCTCGCGTGGGGCGTGTTCGCGCCGGTGGATCGGCTCGGGCCGGGCGACCTCTCTGGCGATTATGCCGGCGCGCAGGGCAGCGCCTCGGTCGGCGTTGGTCTCGGCGGCAACGTGCTGGTCGGCGGCTCCAACAATTCGATCGCGCTGCAGCCGCTCAGCGTGCAAGGCCAGGTCGGTCTCAATATCGCCGCGGGCCTGGCTAACCTGGAACTCCGCCCCGGCCGATAAGTTAGGACGCCCGGCCATCGCGGACGAGCCTCTTCACCTCTCCCTGTCGTGGAGAGGTCGAACACCGGGGCTCGAGGCTAAACTTGATCTCGACAGTCACCAAGACTTACTGAAGTCAGTAAGACTTACTGACGACGCACCGCACGACGTTTTGATGCTTGCCAAACCACCGGGACGGGCAGAGCATCCGCGTTTGCCGACCCAATCATGGGCCGAGCTCCAACCAAGGAGGCGGCGAAATGGGACAAGA
>JAEWFG010000092.1 GCA_023388935.1 Pseudomonadota bacterium
AGCCCTCACCCGGCGCTCCGCGCCGACCTCTCCCGCAATCGGGAGAGGTTAAGCGCGCCTGCGGCCGCATTCGATTCAACCACAACCACTTTGCTTTAGTCAGCGGTTAGCAGCCCACGCGCGGGGTCGATGATGTCGTCTGCTTCAGTCTCCACCGGCCCGCGGAACGAGGCCAAGCGGGTCGTGTTCGACGATCCGCACGGCGCCGCCGGCAACATGCAGGAAGCCGAGGTGACGCGCGTCCGGACGCTTCGCGGCGCCTGGCGCTGGACGTTGGTGGTCGCGACCGCGGCGACGATCCTGCTCTGCATCAACCAGCAATTCTCGCTGCGCTTCTTCGTCGGCTATACCCAGCTCAACACGGAGTATTTCTACCTCCTGATCGCGTTGATGCTGCCTTTCACCTTCCTGATCTTTCCGGGCACGGAGCGTGCGTCACTCGACCGTATTCCCTGGTATGACATCGTCTTCTTCGTCGTGACCTTCGCCGCCGCGCTGCTGCTGATGTCGAGCGTGCGCAAGGCTGCGGAGGCTGGGTGGGAATTCGGCGGCGCGCCCAACAGCGTGATCGCTGCGGGCCTCGTGATGTGGGTGATGTTGATGGAGGCGTTGCGCCGCACGGGTGGCTGGAGCCTGCTGCTGAGCGTCGTCCCCTTCACCGTCTATCCCCTGTTCGCGGAGTCCGGCTGGCTCGGGCCGTTTCGCGGCACGCAGTCGACGCTGGAACAGGCGACCGCCTATCACGTGCTCTCGGGTGAGAGCCTGCTAGGTATTCCCATCCAGGCCTTTGCCGACACCGTGATCGGCTTCCTCGTGTTCGGTACCGCGCTGATGATGACCGGCGCCGGCAAATTCTTCATCAACCTCGCCTTCGCACTGTGCGGCACGTTCCGCGGCGGCGCAGCGAAGGTCTGCATCTTCGCAAGCGGCCTGCTCGGCATGATGTCGGGCTCGATCATCTCCAACGTGCTGACCGCCGGCACCATGACCATTCCGGTGATGAAGAAGAGCGGCTTTCGCGCCTCCTATGCCGGCGCGATCGAGGCCTGCGCCTCGACCGGCGCGGTGCTGGCGCCGCCGGTGATGGGTGCGACCGCCTTCGTGATCGCGCAATTCCTCAATGTCAGTTACGCCGACGTCGCGGTGGCCGCGATCATCCCGGCGGCGCTTTACTATGTTGGCCTGTTCATGCAGGTCGACTCCTATGCCGCACGCCACGGGCTGATGGGCATTCCGCGCGCCGAGCTGCCGCGGATCATGGATACGATCAAGGACGGCTGGTACTACGTCTTCGTCATCGCGCTCCTGATCGTGATGCTGCTCTATTTCAAGCGCGAGAGCCACGCGCCGTTCTACGCCACGGCGCTCCTGCTGGTCCTCAACCAGTCCTTCTCCAAGGACACGCGCTGGACGATGGCCACGATCGGCAAGTTTCTGGAGGTCAACGGACGCACCTTCGTCGAGCTTGTCGGCATCCTCGCCGGCTGCGGCCTGCTGATCGGCGCCTTCTCGATGACCGGCGTGGTGTCCAGCCTCGCCAACGATCTGTTGCACATTGCCGGCGACAACCCGTTCCTGCTGCTCGGCATGTGCGCCCTGACCAGCCTGATCCTCGGCCTCGGACTGACGACAACGGCCTGCTACATCTTCCTCGCCATCCTGGTCGCGCCCGCGCTTGAGAAGCTCGGGCTCAACAGGATGGCCGTGCACATGTTCATCTTCTACTGGGGCATGCTGTCGTCGATCACGCCGCCGGTCGCGATCGCCTCCTTCGCAGCCGCCGGCATCGCCGGCTCGCCGGCGATGAAGACCGGATGGGAATCGATGTGGGTCGGCAGCATCATTTATTTCATCCCGTTCTTCTTCGTGCTCAATCCGGCGCTGGTGCTGCAGGGGCCGAGCCCCTATCTCGCCGGCCTCGGCCTGATGGCGCTGGCGGCGTTCGGCACGCTGTTCATCTGCGGCGGCATCCAGGGCTACCAGGCCTTCGTCGGTGACCTCCGCGGCACAGGCGCGCTGGAATGGCCGATCCGCGTGCTGCTGGTGATCGGCGGTTTCGTCGTCGCGACGCCCGGCGGCGGGATCATGCCGCTGTCGCAGATGCAGGTCACGCTGCTCGGCCTCGCCATCCTCGCGCCGACGGTTTTAATCGCCCTTCTGCTGGTCCGGCGGCAGGGCATGGTGCCGGACGGGTTGCGCATGCCCTGATTGCGTTGCACAAAGAGAGGCGATGAAACCGCTTTCGCCGCTCGCATCCGCCTGGACCCGCTCGAAGCCGCCTTTGCTGCGGTTTCTGGACAATTGCCTGAACGAATTCTCGGCCGAGACTTCCGGCGCCGTCGCCGACTACATCCCTGAGCTCAGCAAGGCCGACCCTGCCCATTTTGGCATCAGCCTCGCAACTCTCGACGGCCATGTCTACGAGGTCGGCGACAGCCGCGTGCCCTTCACCATCCAATCGATGTCAAAACCCTTCGTGTTCGCGCTGGCGCTGGACCTCCTGGGCGCAGGGCGGGTCGAAAGCGCGATCGGCGTCGAGCCGTCAGGCGATCCTTTCAACTCGATCCGGCTCAATTCCGACAATCACCCGTTCAACCCGATGGTCAATGCCGGCGCGATCGCCTGCACCGGGCTGATCCACGAGAGCAAAGGGGCTGAGGCCTTCGAGCAGATCCTTCTCGCGCTCGGCCGCTTTGCGGGACGCGACCTCGCCGTCGACGAGGCCGTCTACGCTTCCGAAAGCCAGACCGGCGACCGCAACCGCGCCATCGGTTATCTGCTGAAGACCAATACGGTGATCTCGGACAATGTCGCTGATGTCCTCGACGTCTATTTCCGGCAATGCGCGGTGCTGGTCACGGCGCGCGACATTGCGGTGATGGCGGCGACGCTGGCCAACCGGGGCATCAATCCGGTCACCGGCGAGCAGGTGCTGACGCCTTACGCGATCTCGCGCACGCTGTCGGTCATGACGTCCTCGGGCATGTACGACTATGCCGGCGAATGGATCTACCGGATCGGCATCCCCGCCAAGAGCGGCGTTGGTGGTGGTATCCTGGCGGCGCTCCCTGCCCGCCTCGGCCTTGGCAGCTATTCGCCAAAGCTCGACAAGCACGGCAACAGCGTACGCGGCATCAAGGTCTGCGAGGCGCTGTCATCGCATTACGATTTGCACATGCTCAACCGCAGCGACGATGCGCGCAACGCTGTTATCGCCGACTACGACATCGGCAAGAGCCCGTCGCGGCGTGTCCGCCGCCCGCAGGAGCGCGAAATTTTGGCCGCGCATGAGCAGGAAGTGCGGATCATCGAGCTGGTCGGGACGCTGTCACTGTCGGCCGTCGACTATGTTACGCGCCGGCTCGCGGGGCAACCGCGGCCGCAATTCGTGATCTTCGATCTCCACCGTGTCACCTCCACGACGCGCGCCGGTGCGCGGCTTCTGGCCGAAGCGTTCGAGGAACTCGCGGCGCTGAATGTCACGGTGGTGCTGTCCGGGGTCAGGCGCGCCTCCAAGGAATGGAACACGTTGCGGGAATGGACGGCGGAACTGAAGAATGTCCGCGACTTCTACCTGCTCGACACCGCGATCGAATGGGCGGAAGACCAGATCGTCTATCGCTATGGCGGCTCGATCGACTTTCACGAGACCACCGAGCTTGCGGAACAGCCGCTGCTTGCTGGCTTGACCGACGAAGAGCTGACCGATCTCGCCTCGATCTGCACGATCCGGACCTACCAATCCGGCGCGAAGATCCTCACCACCGGAGATCCCGCCGATTCCCTGTTCTTCCTGCGCAGCGGCGCGGTGCATGTCACGCTGCCCGACGGGGTGCGGCTGGCGACGCTCACCGCCGGCATGGCGTTCGGCGAAATGGCGCTGCTGGAGCCGAAGCGCTCGGCCGACGTATTCGCCGACATGGCGGCGACTGCATTCGAAGTCTCGCTGAAGGATTTCGAACGCTTCCGCAAGCAGCACCCGCGCGCCAGCGAGCGCGTCATGCGCAACCTTGCGCAGCTTCTGGCCGATCGCTTGATCGTCGCCAACGCCAAGGTGGACATCCTGACGTCGACTTGAGAACGGCCTAGCGGCTCGCAGCCTCGCCCAGCCGCCGGTTGATCTTGGCAGCGCTTGCCTTCAGCAATTCGGATGGTTTCTGGCCGGTCGCTGCGCACAGGCAGGCCCAGTAATAGATGACGTCGCCGAGCTCATCGACGAGACCTGCCCGATCGAGCCAGTCGTCGCGCAGCAACTTCTTGATGTGGTCGGCGACCTCGCCGGATTCGCCGGCGAGGCCGAGTCCGAGATAGGACAGCCGCTCGTTGGACGGACGCTCATCGACTTTCGCAACGCCAGCGGCCCAGGCCGCATATTCATCGATCGTCATCGGCATCCCTCGCCGCTGCTTTTGGGTCAGTCCACCACTTCCGTGACCGGCTGGAGATCGATCTCGAAGGTCTCCAGGAATTTCGACGTCATAATGTAGAAGCCGACCGAGAGCTGCAGCTCGACCAACGCGGCCGGCGTCAGCTTCGATGCGATCGCCTTGAAGGTCGCATCAGTCGGTTTCTTCAGCTTCACGATCTCGTCGGTGAAGGCGAGCGCAGCGCGCTGCACCTCATTGAAGCAGGTCGCCGCCTGCCAATCCGCCAGCGCTTCGTTCTGCTCGTCGGTGACGCCGACATTCTTGCCGATGCGCTTGTGCGCGATGATCTCGTACGGCGCCTCGCACAGGATGCCGGTGCGCGTGATCGCAAGCTCGCGCACGATCGGATCGAGCTCGCCCTTGTGGCGGATGGCGCCGCCGAGGCGGCAGTACTGCTCGAAATAGCTCGGCGAATGCGCCATCATGCGGAAGATGTTGGCGTTGCGGTTCTTGTCGAGGATCTCGCGGGTGCGGTCGGACGCCTTGGACGGGTCGCTATAGTCGATACGGGCCATGATTTACCTGAATATATTCCTTGAGCCTTTGATGCTTATTGTCGTTGTCAGCGGAAGTTCGCAAAAATTCTATTCGCGCGGCGACGCAGGAGCAACATCATCGAGTCAAATTGCCGCCGCATTGCTGATCGACCTTGGCACAGTCGATATTCGCAGCATGGGGACAAATGGCGGCGAATACTCGAATGGGGTGTTCCGAGTAACATAATTGGCCGTCGGGTGCGCCAGCTGCGCACACGATGAGTCACGCCCATGTCTAGGGAGAAAAAGGCATGAAGGAAGCCACCAAGGGGGCGGCCTCGGGAGCGCTCGCGCATATGCTGGCGGTGACGGCGATGCTGGTCATCGCCAGCATATTGTTCTACGGGCGTTAGTTCTGCGTATCGTCATTCCGGGGTGGCTCTCCCGGGACCGCGCGAAGCGCGGCCCTGGCAAGCCAGGCCAGACTCCCGTTCCAGGTTCGGTCCTTTGGACCGCCCCCGAATGACGAATCCCGCTACGCTTCCTTCATAAAGAACGGCACGAGCTTTCCGACAAACGGTTTGAAGCTCGCGGTGACGGCATCGCCGATGGCAAGTCCGCTATCGCCATGCGCCATCATGCGAAAACCCTCGGCGCAATCGACCAGCAGGATGTTGTAGGGCACGTGTGCGCGCGTCTCGGGTGTGGCGGCACGGCAGACCAGCGAGGTCGCGTAGACCCTGCCCTTGCCGCTGGCCCGCTGTTCGTGCGGGTCGGCGGTTCCACAGGCCGCGCAGAAGGCGCGGCGGAAATACTGCACATGACCGCATGAGGAACAGGTCTGGTAGGTGATGGCCTGCTCGCCCTTGGTCCAGTCCGCGATTCGTTCGCTCATCGCACCCGCTCCAGCACCATGCTCACGTGGGACGACAGCACGCCGCCGTCGCCGTGCAATAGCGCGATCGAGGCGTCTCGCACCTGCCGATTCGTGGCCCGCCCCGTCATCTGCAAATGCGCTTCGACCAGATGCGCCATCGCGCCGCCGACGCCGCAATGGCCGTAGCTGAGCAGGCCGCCATGGGTGTTCAGCGGCATCGCGCCGTCGCGGCTGAAATGGCCGGCCCTCACGCGGGCGGCGGCCTCGCCGCGGCCGGCAAGGCCAAGGTCTTCCAGGAGCATGGCGAGCGTGATGGTGAAGCTGTCGTAGATGGCGGCGTAGCGCACGTCGGAGATCGCAACGCCCGCGGTTTCCTTGGCGCGCGCGATCGAGATTTCTGCGCCGAGCTCGCTGAGCGCTGGTGCGGCTGTCACGTGCTGATGGGTATGCGCCTGGGCACAGCCACGAATGCGCACGCCGGCTTCCCTCGTACGCTCCCGGCTGATGACGAAGGCGGCGCCGCCGTCGGACACCGGGCAGCAATCGAGCAGTTTCAATGGCATCGCCACCGGCTTCGAGGCCATGACGTCGGCGACCGTGATCGGATCGTGGAATTGCGCGCCGGGGTGCGTGCAGGCATGCGTGCGCATCAGCACGGCGAATTCGGCGAGGTCCTCTTCGGTCACGCCATATTCGTGCATGTAGCGGGTGGCGACGAGGCCGTAATAGGCGGGAATGGTCGGCCCCAGCGGCACCTCGTAGTCGGGATGGCCGACCTGCGCCAGCGCCTGGATCGAGGCATCGCGGCTCTGCCCGGTGAGGCGGTTCTCGCCGGCGACCACGAGCACATTGCGCGCGATGCCGGCGTCGACGAGGTGATGCGCGAGCATCGTCATCGCAAGCCCTGTCGCGCCGCCGACCTGGACGGCGTGCGCGTAAGCGGGGCGGATGCCGAAATGCTCGGCGAAGACGGTGGCCAGCATGATGTGCGGCGAGACGGTGGAGTAGCCGCAGAGAATGCCATCGATCTCGGCGCGCTTGAGCCCGGCATCGTCGAGCGCGAGCTGGGCAGCCCTGCTCATCAGGTCGAGCGAGGACGAGCCTTCGTGCTTGCCGTACGGCGTGAGGCCGACGCCGGTGATGAAGCTCATGATGTTAACCCCGCTGTCGTCATTCCGGGGCGCGACAACGTCGCGAGCCCGGAATCCATCGTACGGCATGTTTAAGGGATAAATGGATTCCGGGCTCGCGCCCCAAGCGGGCGCGCCCCCGAATGACGGATGAGAGTGTCCTTACCATTGCTGCGCTCCTATTCCGGCGCTGATCGCGTGACGCCATCGCGGACCATGGCCGTGATCTCGTCGTCGGAGTAGCCGATCTCGCGCAGGATCTCCTGGCCGTGTTCGTTGAGCCGCGGCGCGAGGCGAACCGGCTCGGCCTCGGTGTCCGACCAGAAGGCCGTCACCTTCATGCTGCGGATCGGGCCCTCGGTCGGATGGTTCACGACAGGGAAGAAGTTCGTCGCTTCGAGATGTTCATCGTGCAGGATCGACGCGAGGTCGTGCATCGGCATGACCGGCACGTCGGCCTTGGTCAGCAGGTCGATCCACTCCGCCGTCGTGCGCGTCTCGAAGATGCGCGCGAGCTCGGCGTAAACAACGTCGATGTTGGCGGCGCGGCCGGCGAAGGAGGCAAATTTGGGATCGGCGCGCAGATCGTCGCGACCTGTGGCCTTGAAGAAATTCTCCCACTGCTTGTCGTTGTAGACGATGACGCTGAGATAGCCGTCCGAGGTCTTGTACGGCCTGCGATCGCGCGAGAGATGGCGGGCATATCCGCCCTTGTCGAGCGGCGGCTCGTAGGTCAGGCCGCCCATGTGATCGCCCATGACGAAACCGGCCATGGTCTCGAACATCGGGATGTCGACGCGCTGGCCGCATCCGGTGCGGTCGCGGTGTACGAGGCTGGCGCAGATCGCGCCGACAGCAGTGAGGCCGACGATGCGATCGACGAGCGCGTTCGGCACGTAGCGCGGCACGCCGTCGCCGGTCTGCGCCATCAGCGCCGGCAGCGCGGTCGCGCCCTGGATCAGATCGTCATAGGCCGGCTTGGCGGCATAGGGCCCATCCTGCCCGAAGCCGAACACGCCGGCATAAACAAGGCGCGGGTTAATCGCGGAGACGACGTCGTAGCCGAGCTGAAGCCGCGCCATCGCCTGCGGGCGGACGTTGTAGACGAGAACGTCGGCGTCCTTCAGAAGCCGCAGCACGGCCTCGCGGCCGGCGGGCTTCTTCAGATCGAGGCAGATCGAGCGCTTGCTGCGGTTGGTGTTGAGGAACACCGGACCCATGCCGGCATGGCGCATCGGGCCGATCAGGCGGGTGACGTCGCCGTCGAGGGATTCTACCTTGATGACGTCGGCACCGTAGTCGCCGAGCATCTGGGTCGCATAGGGCCCCATCAGCACGGTGGTCATGTCGACGACCTTGATGCCCTTCAGCGGCCCCATCGTTCACTCCCGATTGCGCGGGCTCGAGGTACGGCCCGCGGTTTCGGCCAGCTAACGGCAGTGGCGTCGCGCGCGCAAGGGCGGCCGGCGTATGGCTGCATGCGCGCCGATGCGTCCGCTATTTCTTCTGGCGGGATTCCCGGATCTTCAGGAGACGGTCGAGCTCGTCGTTTTGCTGATTGATGCGGTCGGCGATGCGCGCCTCGCTCTGCTCGCCGGAAGCGGCAGCGGCCTGCTCGATGAGCTGCCTGATATTGCCTTCCAGGATCGCGATGCGATCGTTGAGTTCATCGAGAGAAAGTGTGTCGTTGTTGCTCATGATGTATTCCCCGCAAATCAATCAGGAGCCGTAGAGTGGGCAAAGCGAAACGTGCCCACCATGATCTAGCGCAAGAAAGAAGGTGGGCACGGCGCATGGTGCCTCCGCCCACCTCCAGGACCGAACTTACTTCAGCGGCTCCAGCACGGAGACGTAGTTGGCGACGGCAGCGCCGCCCATGTTGAAGATGCCGCCGAGCTTGGCATTCTTGAGCTGCATGCCCTCGGGCGCCTGGCCTGCGAGCTGCATCGCAGTCATCACATGCATGGAGACGCCGGTGGCGCCGATCGGATGGCCCTTGGCCTTCAATCCGCCCGACGGATTGACCGGCAGCTTGCCGTCCTTGAGCGTCCAACCTTCCTTGATGGCGCGGGCACCCTGCCCCTTCGGCGTCAGCCCCATCGCTTCGTACTCGATCAGCTCGGCGACCGTAAAGCAGTCGTGGGTCTCGACGAAGGAGAGATCGGTGAGCGCGACGCCCGCCTTCTCCAGCGCGCGCTGCCAGGCGACCGTGCAGCCCTCGAACTGGAGGATGTCGCGCTTGGACATCGGCAGGAAGTCCTGGGCATGCGCGGTGGCGCGGAAGCCGATCGACTTGCTCATGCCCTTGGCGGTCTCGGCATCGGCCAGCACCAGCGCCGCGGCGCCGTCGGAGACGAGCGAGCAGTCGGTGCGCTTCAGGGGACCGGCGACATACGGGTTCTTCTCGCTCTCGGCGCGGCAGAACTCGAAACCAAAGTCCTTGCGCATCTGAGCGAAGGGATTGGCGACCCCGTTCTTGTGGTTCTTGGCCGCGATCAGCGCCAACGCATCGGACTGGTCGCCGTATTTCTGGAAATAGGAACTGGCGATCTTTCCTAACCCGCCGGCGACGCCGCCGACGGTGTCGCCGTCCTCCGGCAGATACGAAGCCTTGAGCAGGTTCTTGCCGATCTCCGGCCCGGGCGTGCGCGTCATCTGCTCGACGCCGACGACCAGCACGATCCTGGCTGCGCCGGCCGCGATCGCGCGCAGGCCCTGGTGCACGGCGGCTGATCCCGTGGCGCAGGCGTTCTCGACGCGGGTGGCCGGCTTGAAGCGCAACTTCGGGTCAGCCTGGAGCACCAGCGAGGCGGTAAAATCCTGCGGCGAGAAGCCGGCGTTGAAATGGCCGAGGACGATCTCGTCGACGTCGCTGGCCGAGATGCCGGCATCCGCCAGCGCCTCATTGGCAACGCGAGTGACGAGGCTTTCGACGGTTTCGGTGTCGAACTTGCCGAATGGCGTATGCGCCCATCCGACGATGCTGGCGGTCATGGTCTCTTCTCCTGGATCGTCCAACCTAAGTCTGCCTGACCTAAGTCTTAGCCCAAGGATGGCAAGACTTCACGCGGCTTTCAGGGCTTTCAGCGTGCGCTGGCAGATGGCAGTTATGCCGGCCCAGTTCCCAGCCTTGATCTCGGCCGTCGGACACAGCCAGGAACCGCCGACTGCGACCACATTGGTCTCAGCCAGCCAGGTCGCCGCATTGGCCTCGCCGACGCCGCCGGTGGGGCAGAACCGTACATTCGGGAACGGGCCGCCGAGCGCGCGCAGGCCCTTGATGCCGCCGGCCTGCTCGGCCGGGAAGAACTTTGCGATGTCGAGGCCATGCGCCAGCGCCATCATCAACTCGGATGCGGTGGCGATGCCCGGCGCGAATGGCAAGGCGCTGTCGGCTGCGGCCTTCAAAAGATCCGGCGTCCCTCCCGGGCTGATGCCGAACCTCACGCCGAGCTTTTCGGCGCGCGCGAGGTCCGCAGGATTGAGGATGGTGCCGATGCCGACGACCGCCTCGGGCACCTCGGCCATCATCGCCTTCGCCGCGTCGATCGCGACGGAGGTGCGCAGGGTCACCTCCAGCGTGCGGACACCGCCGGCAACGAGCGCGCGCGCCAGCGGCACCGCGTCCTCGAGGCGCTCGATGGTGAGGACGGGGATGACGGTCGCGGCCTTGAACAGCGCGGCGAGTTTGTCCTGTTTGGCAGTCGTGGTCATCTCGTAGATCTTGGCTTTCGTTTCACTTGGTCGCTTGGCGTGAGGTCACCGGCCGGTGCCGTTTCTTCGGCGGCATGGCATAGCCCGGGATGATGGCACCGGGATAGCAGATCACGAGGCTCGCGAGGCGATGCCCGGCCTGCGCGGCACTGACCGGATCGGAACCGGCGAGCCGGGCCGCAATGTAGGCCGCGGCAAAGCTGTCGCCGGCCGCGGTGGTGTCGACTACGGGCTTGGTCATCGGCTCGGCGCGAACCTCGCAGGTAGCCCCGGCAAAGCGCAGGAGGCTGACGGGCTCGGCCAGGCGGAACACCAGCTCCGGGCTCGGGATGCGCGCCATCAGTTGGTCATGGCGCTCGCCGGAATAGAGCGCGAGCAGGTCCTCGGTCGAGGTCAGCACGATATCGGCGGTCGCGAAGGCCGCGGCGAACACCTCGCGCGCGACATCGCGATCGGGCCAGCCGCGCGCGCGGAAATTGGTATCGAACACGAAGCGCGTGCCGAGCAGGCGCGCGCGCTTGATCGCCGCGAACAGGCGATTGCGTCCGGCCGCATCGTAGATCGAGAGCGTGATCGCGGAGAGATAGACGATGTCGTAGCTCATCAGCGAGTTGAGGAGCTCGTCCGTCTCCGGCAGGTTCATCAGCTGGCGCGCCGCCGCGCTGTCACGCCAGTGGAAGAACTGCCGCTCGCCCTTCGCATCCAGCTGGATCATGTAGAGGCCGGGCAGCTTGCCCGGCAGCCGCACGACGCGCCGGGTCCCGACCCCCTCCGCAGTCCAGGCCGCGATCATCTCATCGCTTAGCGCATCATCGCCAAGCGCGGTGAGATAGTCGACCTTGACCTCGAGCCGCGCGAGATAGACCGCCGTGTTGAGGGTGTCACCGCCGAAGCCGCGCGAATACAGGCCGCCGCCCTGCCCTTGCCCGCTGGACGGACCGGCAGAATGCCCACCTTGGGCCTGCCGGAGCTCGACCATGCATTCGCCGATGCAAGCAACGCTCGCCATCACTCTACCCGCTCAGTCAGAGATCAGGCGACGAAATTGCCGCCGAGCTCGTCTTCGATGTGAATGCGGATGATGTCGTCGAAGGTCTTCTCGGCCGTAGTGAAGCCGAGCTCGAGCGACCGCTTTGCATTGAAATTGCGCGGCCAGCCGCCGACGATGCCGACGATGAAGGGATCCGGCTCCCGCTTGATACGGGCGGCGACCTTCTCGCCCGCGACCCGCTTCAGCGCGGCGATCTGCTCGCCGACCGTTGCGGACAAGCCCGGCATGGTCAGGTTGCGGCGCGGGCCGACGGTGGCGAGATCCATCGTGCCGGCATGAAGCAGGAAGCCGACAGCGGAGCGCGGCGTGGCGTGCCAGTGGCGGACATCCTCGGACACCGGGAGGATCGCTTCCTTGCCGGCCAGCGGCTCGCGCAGGATGTTGGAGAAGAAGCCCGATGCCGCCTTGTTGGGCAGGCCGGGCCGGATGCAGATGGTCGGCAGGCGAATGCCGATGCCGTCGAGGAAGCCGCGCCGCGAATAGTCGGCAAGCAGCAATTCGCCGATCGCCTTCTGCGTGCCGTAGCTGAGCAACGGCGTGTGGAAGAATTCGTCGCCGATCGCCTCCGGGAACGGCGCACCAAACACCGCGATCGAGGACGTGAAGACCACGCGCGGCTTGTAGCCGCCGCCCACGAGCCGGATGGCGTCGAGCAGCATCCGCGTGCCATCGAGGTTGATTCGGTAGCCCTTGTCGAAATCGAGCTCGGCTTCACCCGAGACAATCGCGGCGAGATGGAAGATCACGTCAGGACGGCCGGCGATCAGCTTCTCGGCTGCGCCGGGGACGGCGAAATCGCCCGACACCGTTTCGACGGCAAAACCGGCCTTCTCCGGCTTCCTGGGCTCGACCACGTCGTGCATGGTCAGCTTGGTGATCTCGCTCTTGCCGAGCCGGCCGTCGCGCAACAGCCGTTCACACAATTTGCGGCCGACCATGCCGGCGGCGCCCAGAACCAGAATGTGCAAGAGCCTACTCCTTCTTATTGGCCGGAGCGCACCGCTCCTGATGCGCTCTCAAGGCAGGCCCCGCGATTACTCCTTCACGGCGCCGGTCATTGCCGACACATAATACTCCACGAAGAAGGAATAAAGGATAACTACGGGGACCGAGCCGGTCAGTGCCGCCGCCATCAGCGCGCCCCAATGGTAGACGTCACCGTTGACGAGCTCGGTGATCGCGCCGACGGGGATGGTCTTGTTCTCGGACGAGGAAATGAACGTCAGCGCGTAGATGAACTCGTTCCAGGACAACGTGAAAGCGAAAATGCCCGCCGAGATCACGCCGGGAAGCGACAAGGGCAGCGTGATCTTGGTCAGGATCTGGAGCCGCGAGGCCCCGTCGATCAGCGCGCACTCCTCGAGCTCATAAGGGATGGTGCGGAAATAACCCATCAAGAGCCAGGTGCAGAACGGGATCAGGAAGGTCGGATAGGTCAGGATCAGCGCCAGATTGCCGTCGAACAGGCCGAGCTGGAACACGATTGCCGCCAGCGGAATGAACAGGATCGAGGGCGGCACCAGATAACCGAGGAAGATCGCAAGACCCACATAGCGCGAGCCCCTGTAGCGCAGCCGCTCGATGGCATAGGCGGCGCAGACGCTGGCGAACAGCGAGATGAAGGTCGAGGACACCGATACGATGATGGTGTTCCACATCCAGAGCGGATAGTCGGTCTCAAAAAACAGCTTCTGGATATGTTCGAGCGTCGGGTGCGCGATGAGGAACGGATTGTACTTCTCGTAGTCGTACATTTCCGCATCGGGTTTGAACGTCGTCACCGCCATCCAGTAAAATGGGAACAGCAGGAAGAACACGATCAGGCCGAGCGGAAGATAGACCCGGAGAATTCGCCGGGGCAGACTTTCCAGGTAGGACATTCCGACGCTTTGGTCGTCCACGGTGGTCATGGTCAGTCCCTCCCGCCCTGCTGCCAGCGGGACCGCTGTAGTCCGAAGAAGCTCAAGAGGATGGCCGCAACCAGGAACGGGATCATGGCGTTCGAGATCGCCGCGCCCTCGCCAAGATTACCGCCGGTGATGGCGCGCTGGAACGACAGTGTCGCCATCAAATGGGTGGCGTTGATCGGCCCGCCCCGCGTGATGGTGTAAATCAGCTGGAAGTCGGTGAACGTCATCAGCACCGAGAACGTCATCACCACCGCGATGATCGGCGACAGCATCGGCAGGGTGATGTGACGGAAGCGCTGCCAGTTGGTGGCACCGTCGAGATTGGCAGCCTCGTAGAGCGAGGGCGAGATGGTCTGCAATCCCGCCAGCAGCGTGATGGCGACGAAGGGCACGCCGCGCCAGATGTTGGCAAGCACCACCGACCAGCGCGCATTCCAGGGATCGCCGAGGAAATCGATGTAGCGCGTCAACAGGCCGGCCTTGATCAGCACCCAGGAGATGATCGAGAACTGACTGTCATAAATCCACCAGAACGCGATGGCGGACAGTACCGTCGGCACCACGAACGGTAACAGCACGATCGCGCGGATCATCGACTTGAACGGCAGCCTCTCGTTAAGCAGCAGGGCCAGATACAGTCCGATCGCGAATTTCACGATGCTCGCGAACACCGTGTAGAAAATGGTATTGAACACCGACAGCCAGAACACGGAGTCCTTGGACAGCGAGACAAAGTTCTGGAAGCCGATGTAACGTCCGACACCGCCGATCTTCGTGTCGGTCATGCCTAGCCAGAATCCAAGCGCGAGCGGATAGGCCAGGAACAGCACGAGGATGGCGATGGCGGGCACCATGAACATGCTGCCCAGGAAGTTTCGGCTTTCGAACGCCCTCGTCCACAAACTGCCGCGCTTGACCTCCGCAGCGACAGGTTCGGCCATAACCGCCATGTCGGACTCCCCTCGCGAAATGACAGCGGCGT
>JAEWFG010000244.1 GCA_023388935.1 Pseudomonadota bacterium
CGCCACCACCGGGACGTCAGGGTGGTACGCCGCCTGCAGGCGCGCCCGCTGCCGGAACTCCGCCTGCGTCGCCGCAGGCGGGCGCCCCGGTCCAGCCCACACCTCCCGCGGGTGCGGCAGCGCCGACCGTCGTCCCTGGCACGCCGGCCGCAGCGCCACCGCCCAACAGGGCGCAATACGCTCCGCCGACGGTCGCCCCGGCCTTCCGGGTCGCGCCGACGGTCGCAGCTCCGTTGCCGCCTCCGCCGCGTCCGCCGCAGCGTGACCTGACGCCGCTCGCGATCGGTGCAGGCGTGGTGGCCGGCGCCGTGATCGGCGCCACCATCGCGGACCTCCATAACCAGCGACGCGAGGTCGTCGAAGGCGGCCGCACCGTCTATACTGAGCCGGACCGCATCATCATCCGCGATCCGGGCGGGCAGGCATACGTCCGCGGCAACGATCTCTATCGCTTCCGCTATGGCGCCCGCGACATCCGCACCGACGTCGTCGGCGGCGAGACCCGTACCGTCGTGATCCGCCCCGATGGCAGCGAGGTGATCACCGTGGTCGGTGCTGACGGTTCGCTGCTGCGGCGAATCCGCAGGGACCCCGGCGGGCGCGAGATCGTCATCATCGACAATAGTTACCGCGATCCGCGAGCGATTGGCGGCTTCTATGTCGACGTACCGCCACCGGTCGTGAACATTCCCTACGATCGCTACATCGTCGACGCCCAGGAGGCGTCGCCGGACGTGATCTACGCGACCATGGAGGCACCACCGGTGCAGCGGATCGATCGGCGCTACTCGCTCGACGAGATCCGCTACAGCCCCAATGTTCGCATGCAGATGCCGAGCATCGACCTCAACACGATCAACTTCGAGACAGGATCGTGGATGATCCCGCCGGACCAGGCAGCTCGGCTGCAGGTGATCGCCGACGGTCTCAACCGCGCGATCCAGCGCAACCCGCGCGAGGTGTTCCTGATTGAGGGACACACCGACGCGGTCGGCAACGACGTCGACAATCTGTCGCTGTCGGACCGCCGTGCGCAGTCCGCGGCCGAATTGCTGACCCAGCAGTTCGGCGTGCCGGCGGAGAACCTGACGTCGCAAGGCTACGGCAAGCAGTATCTGAAGGAGCAGACGCAAGGGCCGAGCCTGATCAACCGGCGCGTCACGGTCCGCCGCATTACGCCGCTGCTCAACGGCGGCCAGGCCTCGCTGCCGCCGCCCCCGCCCGGCACCGCGCCGCCGCGCTGAGGCAAAGCAAAAAAGCAAAATGGCCGGGAGCGATCCCGGCCATTTTTGTTTTCGTCATTGCGAGGAGCGAAGCGACGAAGCAATCCAGGCTATGGCCGCGGAAAGAGGCTGGATTGCTTCGCTTCGCTCGCAATGACGAGCAAAACTGCAATCTCCGGCTACGGCTACCCCTTGTCGCTCTCGAGCCGGAAGATCTGCGAGCCTTCGCTGCCCGACAACAGGCCGGTGTCGGTGTAGAGCTTCAGCTTGGTACGCGTGTCCGCGATGTCGAGATTGCGCATGGTGAGCTGACCGATGCGGTCGGCCGGCGTGAACGCCGCGTCCTCAACCTTCTCCATGCTGAGCCGCTCCGGCGCATAGGTGAGGTTGGGGCTCTCGGTGTTCATGATCGAATAATCGTTGCCGCGGCGCAGTTCGAGCGTCACCTCGCCGGTGACGGCGCGCGCGACCCAGCGCTGCGCGGTCTCGCGCAGCATCAAGGCCTGCGAGTCGAACCAGCGGCCCTGGTACAGCAGGCGACCGAGGCGCATGCCGCTGATGCGGTACTGCTCGATCGTATCCTCGTTGTGGATGCCGGTGACAAGGCGCTCATAGGCGATGTGCAACAGCGCCATGCCGGGCGCTTCATAGATGCCGCGGCTCTTGGCCTCGATGATGCGGTTCTCGATCTGATCGCTCATGCCGAGGCCGTGGCGACCGCCGATCGCGTTGGCCTCAA
The DNA here is from genome assembly GCA_023388935.1 of Pseudomonadota bacterium. Classification (GTDB taxonomy): domain Bacteria; phylum Pseudomonadota; class Alphaproteobacteria; order Rhizobiales; family Xanthobacteraceae; genus Bradyrhizobium. Next base: position 1,963 of record JAEWFG010000244.1, read on the forward strand.
GGAACAGCGCGACGGGATCGCTGAAGGTCTGGCCGTTGAGCGCCGTGGGCTGGCCTTCCTCGAACCGCACGACGACCTTCTCGGCCTTGACGTTGCAGTCGTCGCGCCAGAACGGCACGCCCATGATCGGGCTGACGATCTTGATGCCGCTGTCGAGGCTCTCGAGATCCTTCGCCTCGTGCGTGGCGCCGAGCAGGTTGCTGTCGGTCGAATAGGCCTTCTCGGCGCTCATCTTGTACGCAAAGCCCTGCGCGGTCATGAACGCCGACATCTCGGCACGGCCGCCGAGCTCATCGATGAACTGCTGATCGAGCCAGGGCTTGTAGATGCGCAGGCTCGGATTGGTCAGAAGTCCGTAGCGATAGAAGCGCTCGATGTCATTGCCCTTGAAGGTCGAGCCGTCGCCCCAGATGTTGACGCCGTCCTCCTTCATGGCGGCAACCAGCATCGTGCCGGTTACGGCGCGCCCGAGCGGCGTGGTGTTGAAATAGGTGATGCCGCCGGTCGAGATGTGGAAAGCGCCCGACTGGATCGCGGCGATGCCTTCGTGGACGAGCTGCGTGCGGCAATCGACGAGCAGCGCCTTCTCCGCCCCGAACTCCATCGCCTTGCGCGGGATCTCGTTGTAGTCGGCTTCGTCCGGTTGGCCGAGATTGGCGGTATAGGCGTAGCAGCGCGCGCCCTTCTGCTTCATCCAGAGCAGCGCTGCGCTGGTGTCGAGACCACCGGAGAAGGCGATGCCGACTTTCTCACCCTTGGGCAGGCTTTTCAGGATGGTGGTCATGGGGCTTCCAATCGGGTCTCGAAGGGCTGATAGCGTTTCACGGGTTGACCGCGCGAATATCAAATTTCGCGGGGATCGGCACGCATTTAATGGCTCGGATCGACGGCGCGGGGCTTGCGGCCGAACAGGCGCCGGCGGAGCCAGTAGCCGGGCCAGGCCAGCCGGGTCAGCGCGGCATCGACCGCCGCGTCCGAGAACCGCGTGCGCGGCCAGCGGTAAATCAGCGCATAGGCCAGCCAGATGACGACGAAGCTGACGAGCCCGGCGATCGACACATCGGTGAAGAAGTGCCCGCCGAATGCCATCCGCAACCCGCTGGTGACAACGCCGAACACGACGGCGCCGACATAGGCGAGCGGCCGCCATGCCGGCGGAGCGAGCGCGGCCGGCGCCAGCGTCCAGAACGCGGTCGCGCCCTCACCCGAGAAGAACGAGCAGTTGCGTGCACAGTCGCCGCGCGGGTCCCACCACGCCACAAACTGCTGGTCGCCGGCGAATTCGGTCACCACCACCGGCCGCGGCCGGCCCCAATAGGTCTTGAACGTGAGGTTGGTGAGAATGCCGGCCGACATGATGATCGTGACCAGCAGGAAGACGATCGCGCGCCCCGACACCATCAGCGGCCGGTCGGGTCGGACCAGCTTGACCACGAGCGCGATCAGCGAGGGCAGCACGAACACCCAGGCAACCCACATCGCAGCGTTACGCGCGAAGCCGGCCCAGCCGTTCAGCTTGAGCGGAAAGGTTTTCGTCTCGGGATCGAAGAACAGTGCGGCGAGCTTGAGATCGAGTTCGGGATAGAGGCCGAAGACGACGCCGATCACGAGCCACAGCGCCAGGGCGATGAAAAGTCCAGTCCGGTTCATGGCGCGCGGTTTAGCGGAGTGGAACGGGGATGAAAACCCCCGGAACTGTCATTGCGAGCGCACCTAATCCGGCCGCGAATTCGACGGCAGCGGCGGGGGCGGTTTGCGCGCGGGCGGCGGTTCGCGCCAGGCACCGGCGCTGCGGCCGGCGATGAGCCAATAGACCACGCCGGCGACGATGCCGGCACCGGTCATGATCTCCAGGTGACGCCGCACGATACCCTCGAACTGCAACGTGTCGGGGTGAAAGGGAATGAGACCGAGATAGCAGGCTAGCCCGACGAGGCCGCCGCCGACGGCGTAGGCAAGCGCGCTGCGGATGTAGAGTGCTTCGGTGATCGCGACGATCACCGCGGCCGGCACCAATGCAAAGCCCGAGACGAAGATGAAGCCGAAACCGAGCAGGATGTCGATCGCGCCTTCATCAACGGGGCCGGCGCCGAGATCGGCGAATTCCGGAAACAGCAGCGCGCCGACCACGATCATCCCGCCGACGAAACAGGCGGCGAGAAAGCCGATGAAGATGACGATGAGGCGGCCGATCAAGGAC
>JAEWFG010000254.1 GCA_023388935.1 Pseudomonadota bacterium
GGACCGGGGCGCGAGCTCCCCGGTCCCACGCTCAGCAATTGACCCGAGCCTCTTCGATAAGCACATCCGCTTTACGCATGTTCACGCATGATTGGCGACCGAGGAGGCCCCGAAAAATGCAGAGGCCTCCTCATCATTTGCGTGCCATCGACGGCCGCAACTACGAACTTGCGTCACAATTGCTGCCTAAGAGGGCGTTGTTTCTTGCGGGGATCTCAACGCCGACATGGAAGTTCACGAACCAAAGCGATTCGTCGTTCTCGATTTCTACCGATTCGTCGCCGCACTAGGCGTCTTCATCTTTCATCTGAAGAATATCGACAAGGGCATCTCACCGGCCTGGAACGGCTCTTACGGCCTTTTCGTCGACATGTTCTTCATCCTGTCCGGCTTCGTCATCTCCTATTCCTATCCGTCAACCTCCACCGGCATGCGCTCGTATGTGCGCTTCCTGGTTCGGCGGATCGCGCGAATCTACCCCCTGCATCTCCTCACGCTGCTGATATTCGCGGCCCTGGCTCTCGTGGGAATATCCGGGCCAACCTCGCATGCGAGCTTGCCGGATTTCATCCAGAACCTCTTCCTGGTGCAGGCATGGGGTGTCGCGGATCATCTGAGCTTCAATTCGCCGGCATGGTCGATCAGTGCCGAGTTGTTCTGCTATCTCCTGTTCCCGCTGTTCATGCTGCTCGCCGGCAGGGTATCCCCGCTCGTACTCGCAATCATCGTCGCGCTCACTTATGGAGTTCTCGCCCACGCAAACCTGCCGATCTGGCAGGAACGCTCGCAGATGTATGGGGCAAATTTCGACTTCGGAATGCTGCGCGCCTTGCCGAGCTTCCTGAACGGGATTTTGTTGACCGTCCTGTTCAGACTCACCGGCGATTACCGCAAGAAGCCGGTCGCGATGGCTGGAATTGCGCTCTTTGCCGTCTCGGTTCTGATCCTCAACGTCTATGCCAAACCCGACCTCGCAATCATGCTGTTCTCACTGGCAATCCTCGTCACTGCCACAGGGGAGAGCGCGTTCACCCGGTTTCCGGGCTCTGACTGGCTTGGCCGCCTCGGCAACACGTCGTACGCGATCTACATGGTGCACGAGTTGCTGCTCATTTTTCTGTTCAAGCCGGCTTGGCACTATTTCGGACTGCAACAGGGCATCTTTCCGGTTTTCGCCCTGGTCTGCTGCATCGTTCTGACCCTGGTCGCCGACATCACATATAACTACGTCGAGAACCCCGCACGAAAATTGATCAACCGGCTTGCGCCCGGCGATGCCAAATCGCTCCGGGTTTCGACAACCGAGCCTCTCGATCTCTCCGAAACCAGACAGGCTGCGAACGCAGGCTAGGTCTTGCAGGATGGAACTTGCGAGTTAGGTCTTGAACGGGTTCGCCGGCTTGACGCCGGATCGCCGGACACGGCTCAGCACCTCCTGGCAAATCCGGACGACGGCAGGCCGGGCGACCACGACAACAACGACCAGATAGCTGGCAGAGCCGAGCGACACCAGCGTGGCGAGGCGTAGCCATGATGACATCGTCGGCAAAGCAAAGGACGCGCCAACGACGACGCCTGCCATCACCGCCGACCCCGCAAATGCGGGCATTAGCGCCAAAGCATACGGCCTGATACCGAGCGACAGGATCCGCATCGAGGCTCCCGCGGACAGCGGATACAGCATCAGGGCACGTACGACATAGCCGGACGCAATCGCGATCAAGCCAAATGGCGCAGCGACGATGAAGATCGCGATGTTCGAAAGCGCATAGATGAGCGTCAACCAGGTCTGCCAATGCGGCTTGCCGAACGCCAGAATCACCGAATGATTGTAGAGGCCGATGGTGGTCAGAAATCCCGTTACGGACATGATCGACAGCAGTGGGGCCGCATCAATCCACTTGGATCCGAAGAAATCGACAATCAGGTCCGGCGCCAGCGCTGCAATGCCTGCGAAAATCGGCGCCGTCAGAAGCGAAGTGTACTTGACGAAATCGACCAGCGTCGATCGCGAAGCCCCCCGATCATGCTGGAGGCCGGCGATGGTCGCGAAGAACACACGATTCAACGCATTGCCGATCACCGTGCTCACGGCGTTGACCAGCCGTTTCGCCAGGCTGTAGAGGCCCGCGCCGGCGGGGCCGGTATACCATGTGACGAAAATCAGATCGGAATTGGCGTTCGCGAAATTCGTGATTCCCGTCAGCGCTACGTAGCGCCCGTAGCTCAGGAGCTCGGTGGCAGCCCTTCGGCTGAAACGGAGGCCGGGACGCCACGGCGTCAACGTCCATAGGCTGACCAGCGAAATCAGGGATGTCGAGACGAGCTGTCCGACGAGCGCGAGGACCCCATACCCCTGGCTCGCCAGCGCGATACCGACGGCGCCGCCGACCGAGATGGACACCAGCGAGCGGATGGCAAGAGATCGAAAGAGCTGATTGCGCGTCAACCAGGCTTCATGTGTGCGCGACAGGCCCTGCACCGCGACCACGATGCAAAATCCCTTGAGAACGATGGCCAGGTCCGAGAGGCCCGAAAGCCGTTCGATCGCGTCGCTCGAGGCGAACAACAGCAGCGCTGCAAGCAACGAGAGGCCCGCGATGAGCCAAAAAGAAGCGGTGTAATCCTCGTCCTTCGGCTCCGCACGCGCCTGGACCGCAATCGCAATGCTCTCGATGAGGACGGCCCGACAGAAATCGAGCGCCAGGGCCCCGGTTGCCACGATGCCGAGGATCTGCGGCGACAAGAGCCGCGCCATGATCACGTATATTGCGAGTGTGAGCGCCTGCCCCACCGCGGAATCGAGTGCGGACCAGATGACGCCCGAAACGATCGAGCGCGGCTTGATGATCTCGTGGCGCAATGGGAAGCCTGTCACAATCTCGGGTTAGGCGGACGTGCGTGGGTGAACCATCCTCTGCAATGGTCCAATAGTCGCCTTGTTTAGAAGGACAGTACGGCAAGAAAGCAGCTACATTCGAGGCAGCATGAATATACGTGACAATCTGCGACAATTGATCAATGAGGCCGGTTACGACTTTGTTCGTCAACTGCCGTATCCACACGTCGATCTTTTTTTCTGGCGACCTTACGACGGAACGCTCAATTTTGGCGACTATCTCTCGATCGTTGTGGTTGACCATCTCCTGCGGCATTTCGGGTATACGCTTTCGGACGAGGTGCCGCTCCAAACGCGCATGTTTGCGATCGGCTCGGTGCTCCACTCCGCTCGAAATGGCAATGTGATCTGGGGCAGTGGCGTGAACGGACGCCCCGGCCAGGATGGCCTCAATCGACGCGTGCAGCATTTGGATGTACGCGCGGTACGCGGACCTCGCACTCGGGAGGTCCTGCAGCGCAGAGGCATTGCGGTGCCTGAAGTGTTTGGGGACCCCGCACTGCTTCTTCCCCAGCTCTTTCCGAATCGTTTTCGTCCTACCGCCAAGAGGCCGTGGGTTTTCGTTCCGAATCTGCACGATTTGAGCCTGATCGACCACACTGCTGACACCGTGGTCTCCCCGCTGGGGTCCTGGAATCGGCGAATTGACGCTATTCTCGAGGCTGAGCTGGTTTTGGCGAGCTCGCTACACGGCATTATCGTCGCCGAGGCATTCGGCGTACCGGCACGGTGCGTGCGGCTGAGCGGTGGAGAATCCGAGTTCAAGTACCGTGACTATTATGAAGGCACCGGCCGGTTCGACGTCGAGTTTGCGTCGAGCGTCGATGAAGGGCGCGAAATGGGCGGAGCGGCGCCCCTCAACTTTGATCATCATGCCTTGATGGGTGCATTCCCGATCGATCTCTGGACCGGAAGGACCTGACATGGCCAAGCGCCTCCGCGTTGCCATCTACGCGCCGCATTTCGCCGAATATTCCTACAGGCTTGCGGCTGGTCTGGCCCGGCACTGCGACGTCCGGCTTGTGCTCAATCGCAAGGACGCCAACCAGCAGTGGAACCTTTCCTGGATTCCGTCGTCGAAGCCGTTCGATACGCGTGTACGCGATCTCAGCATCCGCCGCTTCGGCGCGATCGGACTTCCGAGCTCGTTCCTCGACGTGCTCGCATTTCGCCCCGATATCGTCCATTGCCATGAATGCCCGGAATATTTCACGGCCGGGCTGATGGAGTTGCTGCGGCTGACCAGCTTGCCGCGCGTTTTGACCGTGCACGATGCCATTCCCCATTCCGAGGGCGGCTCCGGCACCAACTCGACCGAAGAGGCCTTGCGGAATCGCATGCGTGCGGCGGCATCGCACATTACGGTGCATGGGCAAAGCTGCATCTCGGACTTCCGCAAAGCATCGCCGAACTATGCGGGCGAAATCACCTCCTCGATGCATGGCGTGCTCATGGTGCCTCGCGCCGATATTGCGGCTGTTCAGCCGATCGAAGGACGCATTCTCTTCTTTGGAAGGATGTGGGCCTATAAGGGCCTCGACGTCTTCCTTGACGCCATCGACCTGTTGGCAAAGCGGGGTGTACGCCACCACGCGATTGTCGCCGGCCGCGGGCCGGAGATGGTACGGCTGCGCGCGCGCATGGCCGGAATGTCGACGATCGAGGCCATCGATGCCTATATCTCAGCCGCCGACACC
>JAEWFG010000318.1 GCA_023388935.1 Pseudomonadota bacterium
AGTAGGCGCCCTTCGACGGCAGCGTGCGCATCACGCCGACGATCGAGCCGGTGACCAGCGCAATGATCCAGGCCAACGCCGCGGTCTCAAGGGTCAGCGCCAGTCCCGACAGCAGCAGGTCGAGATAGGTGCCGGTCCCCATCGGGTTCGGCTGGAAAAAGATTCCCCAGTTCCAGTTGTAGTTCACGTGTCCCCCGCGCGAACGCGCCCTTCAGAGAAGTCCCGGGCGCCTATGCAAATGTCCGGCCACTCTGGTGTCAAGAGTGGCCGGACATCATTCTGATCCCAAGAGTGGATCGGGACTTTACTTATAGTCGTCCGGGTTCGGCGAGTCCGAGGGCTTTGCGAACTCGTTCTTCAGCTCGGTGGAGATCGGCGTGTTGAGGTTCAGGCCCTTCGGCGGGATCTTCTGGGTGAACCACTTGTCATAGATCTTCTGGCCTTCACCGGAGGTGTAGAGCGCAGCGGTCGCGGCATCGACCACCTTCTTGAAGGGCGCGTCGTCCTTGCGCAGCATGATGCCGTAGGGCTCCGGCTTGGAGAACGCGTCCTTCGAGATGACGTAGTCGGACGGCGTCTTCGAGCTGGCAACGAGGCTGGCGAGCAGGATGTCGTCCATGACGAAGGCGACCGCGCGGTCGGTCTCGACCATCAGGAAGGCTTCGGCGTGGTCCTTGGCCGGGATGATGTTGGCGCCGAGCTTTTTCTCAACGTTGGCTTCGGTCAGCTGCTTGATGTTGGTGGTGCCGGCGGTCGAGACCACCGTCTTGCCCTTGAGGTCGTCGATCGACTTCAGGCCGCTCGACTTCTTGAACACGTAGCGGCTCGCGGTCAGGAAGTGGGTGTTGGTGAAGGCGACCTGCTTCTGGCGCTCGGCGTTGTTGGTGGTCGAGCCGCATTCGAGGTCGATGGTGCCGTTGGCCATCAGCGGAATACGCGTCGCCGAGGTCACCGGGTTGAGCTTGACCTCGAGCTTGTCGAGCTTGAGTTCCTTCTTCACGGCGTCGACGATCTTGTAGCAGATGTCCATCGCGAACCCGACGGGCTTCTGGTTGTCGTCCAGATAGGAGAACGGGATCGAGGAGTCGCGGAAGCCCAGCGTGATGGCGCCGGTGTCCTTGATGTTCTTCAGCGTGCCGGTCAGCTCTTGGGCCCCGGCCTGGCCGACTGCGAAGGTCGCGGCGAGCGCGAGGCCGATGCTACGGAAATGTTTCACTTTTTTGTTCCCCTTTCAGGATGATGCGAGCGGGATGCAAGCACAAACCGGGCCGGAATAGAATGTGACTTTCGACTGGATCGCAGCTCAGGTTAACGGCTCCGGCAACTCCCCAAGATCCCAGAACAGCCCGGCCATCACCGTCAAGGCCTCTTCGGTCAATGGCAGCAGGATGTGTTCATTGGGCGCATGCTGGGAGCAGCCGGGATAGGAGTGCGGGACCCAGATCGTCGGCAGGCCCAGGATCTCGGAAAACACGTCATTGGGCAGCGAACCGCCGAAGTTCGGCAGCACCGCCGGCACCTTGCCGGTGGTCTCCTGCACGGAATCCGCCGCCCATTTGATCCAGCGACTGTCGAAATCGGTGCGCGAGGCGGCGAAGCTCTGGGCCGCCCGCACCTCGATCATCGGAAAGCCCTTCTCGACCAGATGCGCGCGGATGGCCTCGATCAGGCTGTCGACCTTGGTGCCGACGACGAACCGCAGTTGCAGCACGGCGTTTGCATGGCCTGGAATGGCGTTCGCCGGCCTCTCGATGTTGCCCGATGACATCGCCAGAACCTCGAGCGTGTTCCAGGCGTAAAGCCGCTCGGCCGCCGACAGGCCCTCCTCACCCCAATTGTCCGCGAGCGCCGGTTCGTCCTCGGTCGGCACCACCTCCACGTCGGCAAGATAGCTGCGGATCTGGTTGGTGAGCCGTGGCGGCTTCAGGGCGTCGAGCTGGAGGCGGCCATGGCCGTCGACCAGCGTGGAGATTGCATTCACCAGAATGGTCGCGGGGTTGGCGAGCACGCCGCCCCAATTGCCGGAGTGATGGCCGCCGTCGCGCAAGGCTACATCCAGATGGATGCGGATGCCGCCGCGGCAACCGAGGAACAGCGTCGGCCGGTCGGCGGACAGGCGCGGCCCGTCGGAGGCCATGAACAGATCGGCCTTGAGCGCATCGCGATTGAGATCGCAGACCTTGCCGAGATCGGGCGAGCCGATCTCCTCGCCCATCTCGACGATGAATTTGGCATTGAAGCCGAGCTTGCCGCCACGGGCCTCGCGCACCGCGCGCAACGCTGCCATATTGATACTGTGCTGGCCCTTGTTGTCGGCGGTGCCGCGGCCATAGAGGCGAATGCCTGCCGTCGTCGTGCGCCAGGGATCGCGGCCATCGCGCCACTCGCCCTCCATGCCGTCGACGACATCGCCGTGGCCGTAAATCAGCACGGTCGGCGCCGAGACGCTCTGCTGATGCTCGGCGAACAGGAACGGCGCCTTGCCGCTCGGGGATTCGACGATGCGGCTGGTAAAATCGAGCGCAGCAAAGGCCGGCTGCATCTCCCGTTCCAGATAGGCGCGCAACTCCGCGCCGCGCGACGGATTCTGGCTTTCGGTCCGATAGGCGACGCGGCGGTCGAGTTCGGTGAGGAACGCGCCGGATCTGAAATCCTCACGGGCGCGGGCGATGGCGTCTGCTCTGGTCATGACTTGCTTTTCGGCTTCGAGGAAGGAGCCTACCCGCGACGGGCAGCCCTTCGAAAGTGGCGGGGACTTGGATCGTGCTTGGGGATTTCGTTCTTGCTCTCTTGAGATTGGCTTGCCAAGGGCGGGAGTGCCACTGATTTTGGCCTTGCCAATGCCCAACCATATGCAAGAACGTCGCCAAGCTCGGGCGCACCTCTATCATTCGAAGAGCGCTCAGTACAGCGTGCCGGGGGGACCATCATGGCCAAGCAGATCAGGCTCAATGCCTTTGCGATGAATTGCGTCGCACACCAGTCACCGGGCCTGTGGACCCATCCACGCGACCGCACCGCCGAATATAACCGCCTGCCCTACTGGATCGACCTTGCCAGGACGCTGGAGCGCGGTCGCTTCGACGGTCTGTTCCTGGCCGACGTGCTCGGCGTCTACGACGTCTATGGCAACAGCCCTGACGCGGCGTTGCGCAATGCAGCGCAGACGCCGTCGAACGAGCCGCTGCTGCTGCTCTCGGCAATGGCAGCCGTGACTCAGAATCTCGGCTTCGGCGTCACCAGCAATTTGTCATTCGAGCCGCCCTACCCGTTCGCGCGGCGGATGTCGACGCTCGATCACCTGACCGAGGGCCGGATCGGCTGGAACGTCGTCACCGGCTATCTCGACAGCGCCGCGTGCGGCGCCGGCAAGGACAAGCAAACCGGGCATGACGACCGCTACGACATCGCCGACGAATACATGGAGGTGGTCTACAAGCTCTGGGAGGGGAGCTGGGAGGACGACGCGGTGCTGCGCGACCGCAAGCGCGGCATCTTCACCGATCCCAGCAAAGTTCATCGCGTTAATCATGAGGGCGCGAGCTACCGCATCAACAACACCATCCATCTGAGCGAGCCGTCCCCGCAGCGCACGCCGGTGCTGTACCAGGCCGGCACCTCGCCGCGCGGCCGGCAGTTCGCGGCCCGCCACGCCGAATGCGTGTTCATGTCAGGGCCGTCGGCCAAGGTGATCGCGCCACGCGTCTCCGCGATCCGCCAGGAGGCTGCGGCGCTCGGCCGCAACCCTGCCGAGATCCTGATGTTCTCGATGATGACGATCATCCTCGGTCAGACCGAAGCCGAGGCGAAGGAGAAATACGCCGACTACCGCCGCCATATCAGCCCCGAAGGCGCGCTGGCGCTGATGTCGGGATGGACCGGCGTCGACTTCTCCGGCTACGACCTCGATCAGCAGGTGCGCCACGTCCAGAACGATGCCGGCCGCAGCGCGATGGACAACGTGACCCGCGCCGATCCCGACCGCGTCTGGACCGTGCGCGACGTCATCGAGCATGTCGGCATCGGCGGCGCCGGCCCTGTCGTGGTCGGCACGCCGGAGATGGTGGCGGACAAGATCGAGCAATGGTTCGAAGCCACCGATGTCGACGGCCTCAACGTGGCGTTTGCGATCTCGCCTGGCGATTTCGAGGACATCGCCGACATGCTGGTGCCGGAACTGACGCGGCGTGGCAGGTATAAGTCGGAGTACGCACAGGGCACGCTGCGGGAGAAGCTGTTCGGCCAAGGCCGCGCGCGGCTCGGCGCGCCGCATCCGGCGGCGGGGCATCGGGTGGGGAAGAAGGGGTAGCCGCCACCACGTACGTGGTCATGCCCCGGCTTGACCGGGGCATCCAGTACGCCGCGGCGTCTCGACTCGATCACGACCATCTCTGGAATACTGGATCGCCCGATCAAGTCGGGCGATGACAGCTGAGAGTGCAGTGAGTATCTGTGCAGTTGGTAGTTACCCCCTACACCTTCCCGTCCACCATCACCTCGATCAGCTTGGTGCCGGGTCGGTTGAACGCCGACGACAGCGTCGCCTTCAGCTCGCGGGGATCTCTCACCTTGATCGCCTCGCAGCCGAGCGCCTGCGCGATGCCGGCGAAATCCACGGGAGGATCGACAAAGTCCATGCTGACATAATTGTCGTCGCCATGGAAGGCGAGCAGGCGCTGCTTGATGATGCGGTAGCCGCCATTATTGGCGATGACGACGTTGAGCGGCAGCTTATGATGCGCGGCCGTCCACAGCGACTGGATCGAATACATCGCGCTGCCGTCGCCGGAGAAACACACCACGGGGCGGTCCGGATTGGCGATGCTGACGCCGACGGAGGCCGGCAGGCCCCAGCCGATGCCGCCGGAGGCAAGGCCGTGATAGCCGTAGCGGTCGCGATGCGGATGCAGCGCCATGGTCTGGCGGCTCGAGGTGAGGCCTTCGTCGACGAGGATGGCGTTGCCGGGCATCGCCTCGACCATCTGCAGCACCAGGAAGTCAGGATCGATCGGCGTGCGGCCCGCGCTTTTGCCGATCTGCTCGACCAGCGCAGCACGCCGCGCGGTCCAGTTCTTCGGCGCGAGCTCGGCGAGACGCTGCTTGGCACGTTGCGCCAGCGCCGCGCCGCCCATCTCCTTCAGCACCGGGATCAGCGCGCGCAGCGTTTCCTTCAGGTCCGCCTTCAGCGCAATCTCGGCGCCGTAGTTCTTGGCGATTTCCCAATCGGCGAGGCCGACCTGGACGACGCCGAGGCCGTCCGGAAGTGCGTCGACCTCGCTGTAGACGGACATCCGCAAGGGATCGCCGCCGAGCGCGATCAGCAGATCGTAAGATGCGAGCGTATCGCGCGCGACCTTCTGCACACGCGCCAGCGTGCCAACGAAGCTCGGGCTCTCGGACAGGAAGTGCGAGCCGTAGGGCGTCGAGGATTGGTAAGCGGCGGCGCCGAGCAGTTCAGCAAGCTCGGCGGCCTCCTTCAGAGCATCGCTCTTGACGACCTCGTCCATGGTGACGAGCACGGGACGTTCGGCCTTGAGCAGGCGCGCAGCAAAAGCCTTTAGCGCCTCATCCGACGGTTTCGTGCGCGCGTCAATGCGGGTGGAGCGGCCGAGGTCGATCCCGGCCTCGCTGTTCAGGATGTCACCGGGCAGCGAGATGAACACCGGCCCGGTCGGCGGCGTCATCGCGACCTTGGCGGCGCGGCGCACGATGCGCGGCAGGTCCTCCAGCCGCGTCACCTCGACCGCCCATTTCACCAGCGGTTCGGCCATGCGCACCAGCGGGCCGTAGAGCACCGGCTCCATCAGGCCGTGGCCCTGCTCCTGCTGACCGGCAGTCAGGATCATCGGCGTCCCCGTGAACTGGGCATTGTAGAGCGAGCCCATCGCATTGCCGAGGCCGGGCGCGACATGGACGTTGCAGGCGACGAGCTTGCCGGAGGCGCGGCTGTAGCCATCGGCGATTGCGACCACCAGGCTCTCCTGCATCGCCATCACATAGGTGAGGTCGGGATGGTCCTTCAGCGCGTGCATGATCGGCAGCTCGGTGGTGCCCGGGTTGCCGAACAGGTGCGTGATGCCTTCGTCCTTGAGCAGCGCGAGAAAGGCGGAACGGCCGGTGATCTTGTTCTTCATGTTTCCTCCAGGAGCGGACGTTGCCGCAAGGACGGAAGCATGATGGACGAAGTCGTGGGAGGCGCGCAATGGAGCGCGGTCATGGCTGCGTTGCGCGGGAGCGCCACGCTCCCTCCTCTCGTGTCCCGGACGCGACGCGGCACGAAGTGACGCGGCGCAGAGCCGGGACCCAGATTCACGCCGAGTTCGCTGCTGCATGGGCCCCGGCTCAGCAGTGCGGCACTTCGCGCCGCACTGCGTCCGGGGCACGAGAAATAGCATGCGCGGCCCGCGCTACATCTCCTCCCGTCCCAATTCGAACGGATCTTCGCCGCCTGCACGCTTCTTCTTTTTCGAGCGCTGCCAGACCACGCCGGGAAAGCCTTTCAGCGGCACCAGCGGCTCGCCGGTATAAGCCCATTCCTGCAGCTCTTCGATGGCGATGTGATAAAGCGGCTGGCGGCCGGTGCGCTCCCTGAACAGCGCGCGGGGAATGTTGACCATGTGCGGGCCTCGCGGGCGCTCATAGGCGATCGGCGTACCGCAATGCGAGCAGAAGCTGCGCGCGGTCCTGGTCGCCTTGTCTTCATAGCGCGTCAGCGCGGACGTGCCGGAAATGATCCGAAAACGCTTCTTCCAGCTTCCGACATAAGTCGCATAAGCCGCGCCGTGGGCGCGGCGGCTGGCGGCCGAATGATCATGCCAGGCCCAGCGCGCGGGAACGTCGATCTCGAAGGTGACCTTGCCGCAGAGGCATTGGCCGGTGGCGGTCCCTGCGGCGGCTGCGGCTTTGGCCATCGTTTCTCTCCGTCGTCATTGCGAAGGCGACAATACACGATTGTCATTCGGGGACGCGCCGGAAGGCGCGGGCCCGGAATCCATCGAGCGGCTGTGCAGATGAGAAATGGATTCCGGGCTCGACGCTCCCGGGCCGCGCGTCGCGCGTTCCCGTCGCGTCGCCCCGGAATGACGAAGGAAGCCCGTAGCCCGGATGGAGCGGAAGCGTAATCCGGGAATACCACACGCGGGGCTAGACCTGGATTTCGCTGCGCTCCCTCCGGGCTACGATCACTCTACGCCGGCGTCAGCTCGTCATACACCGGATAATCCGTGTAGCCCTTCTCCTCGCCGCCGTAGAACGTCGCGCGATTGTACGGCGTGATCGGGTAGTTGTGGTGCAGGCGCCGCGGTAGATCGGGGTTGGAAATGAAGATGCGGCCGAAGGCGATGATGTCGGCGTGGCCATCGGCGATCGCGGCATTCGCCGTCTCGCCGGTGAATCCGCCCGCCGTCATCAGCACGCCCCTGTAGTGCGGACGGAACAGCACCATCGCCGACGGCACATTCTGCCAGTTGACGTCAGCGCGGCCCGCGCCGCTGGACCGCGGCTCGATGAAGTGCAGATAGGCGAGACCGAGCTTGTCGAGCGCCTTGACCACATGCGTATAGAGCGGCATCGGATCGGGCTCGCCGGAATCATTCGCAATGCCGTGCGGCGACAGCCGCACTGCGACGCGGTTCGCGCCCCAGACGTCGATCGCGGCCTGGGTGACTTCGAGCAGCAGGCGCGCGCGGTTCTCGATCGAGCCGCCATATTGATCGGTGCGGTGGTTGCTGCGCGACTGCAGGAACTGCTCGAGCAGATAGCCGTTGGCGCCGTGAATCTCAACGCCGTCGAAGCCGGCGGCGAGCGCGTTCTTGGCGCCCTGCCGGAACGCCTCGACGACGCCCTTGACCTCCTCGGTCTCCAGCGCGCGCGGCGTCTCGTAGTCGGCGATCTTGCCGTCGGCGGTCATCGCCTTCATGCCTTCGGCCTTGATCGCGATCGCCGAGGCCGAGACCGGCAGCGCGCCGCCATGATACGACGAATGCGAGACGCGGCCGACATGCCAGAGTTGGAGGAAGATGATCCCGCCCTTGGCGTGCACGGCATCGACCACCTTGCGCCAGCCTGCGATCTGCGCCTCGGAATAGATGCCCGGCGTCGCCGGATTGCCACGGCCGTGCGAAAGCACCGGCGAGGCTTCGGCGATGATCAGACCACCCGGTGTCGCACGCTGGCCGTAATATTCGGCGTTGAGGGGGCGCGGCGAGAAGCTCTCGCGCTCGGCCCGCATGCGCGTCAGCGGCGCCATCGCGACGCGATGGGCAAGCCTGTACGGACCGACCTGCAACGGTTTGAACAACGCCTCGAATTTCATGTGGGCCCCGAGTTTCTATGAAAGGATACTGATCATATAGCGAGGGGCGGCTCCTCGAAAAGGCGCCGCCCCTATAAAGGCAGATATTCCCTCTCGCGGAACGCGAGAAGGAACAGGTCTTACGCCGTCTTGATCCAGACGGCCTTCACGTTGAGATATTCCTCGACGTGCTGCTTGCCGGACTCACGGCCGTAGCCACTCATCTTGTAGCCGCCGAAGGGAACGGCCGGATCCATCGCCTGGTAGCAGTTCACCCACACCGAGCCGGCACGCAGGCTCTTGGCAACCGCATGCGCCTTGCTGACGTCGCGCGTCCACAGGCCCGAGCCGAGGCCGAACGTGGTGTTGTTGGCGCGCTTGACCAGTTCGTCCATGTCCTTGAACGCGATCGCGGAGATGACGGGACCGAAAATCTCCTCCTGCGCGATCCGCATGTTGTCCTGGACGCCTGCGAACACCGTCGGCGAGACGAAGAAGCCCTTGGACAGCGCGCCTTCGGTGACGCGGCCACCGCCGGCGAGCGCTCGCGCGCCTTCCTTCTGGCCGATATCGAGATAACCGGTGACGCGCTCGAGTTGTTGCTCGGAGACGAGCGGCCCGATCTGCACGTTGGGATCGAGGCCGTTGCCGACCTGCAGCTTCTTGCCGAACTCGGCGACGCGGCCGACGAATTCTTCATAGATCGACTGCTCGACGAACAGGCGCGTGCCGGCGCTGCAGATCTGGCCGGAGTTGGCAAACACCGCCATTGCGGCACCCGGCACGGCGGCATCGAGATCGGCATCCGCGAATACGATGTCCGGCGACTTGCCGCCAAGCTCGAGCGAGACGCGCTTGAGGTTGCCGGCCGACGCCCGGATGATCGACTGTCCCGTGACATGCGAGCCGGTGAATGCGACCTTGTCGACGTCGTGATGCGAGGCGAGCGCGGCGCCCGCGGTCTCGCCATAGCCGGGTACGACGTTGATGACGCCGGGCGGAATGCCGGCCTCCATCGCCAGTTCGGCGATGCGGAGCGAGGTCAGCGGCGCCTCTTCGGCGGGTTTGAGCACCACTGTGCAGCCGGTTGCGATTGCCGGACCGATCTTCCAGATCGTCGCGGTGAGCGGGCCGTTCCAGGGAATGATGGCGCCGACGACGCCGATCGGCTCCTTCAGCGTGTAGGAGAAGATTTCGCCCGGCAGCGAGTTCTCGATGGTCTCGCCATGGATCGCGGTGGTCTGGCCGGCGTAGTAGCGCAGCATGCCGACGGCGCGAAGACGATAGGCGCGGGTGCGGCTGAGGGGTGCACCCATGTCGAGCGTGTCGAGCTGCGACAATTCGTCAAAGTTCTTCTCGACGAGGTCCGCGAGCTTGAGCAGCAAGTTCTGCCGCTCGAACGGCTTGACCTTGCTCCAGGGGCCTTCGAAGGCACGGCGGGCGGCGGCAACCGCACGATCGATGTCTTCCTTGTCGCCCTCGGCGACGGTTGCGAGCAGCTCGCCGGTGGCGGGGTTATGGGTCTCGAAGCGCTTGCCGGAGGCGGCGTCGACCCACTTTCCGTCGATCAGCATCTGCTTGTAGGACCCGTTGGCGAACGGGTGGCGCGTGATCGGAATAGCCTGCGACACAGCCATGGCTGCACTCCCTGTCAGGTGATTGATTGGCTCGATCTGGGCGGGATCGTTGGGTCGAGAAGAATACAGCGGTGCCGGAGAAGCGTAAAGGCGGCGTGGAACGAAGACCTCCCATGCCGACTTGTGCAGGGTCTTGCCCTCGCCATGTTATACGTGGGGCGAGCCCCCTCCCCGGAGACGATCCATGTCCCATTCCGCCATCGTCAGAGACAATGTTGCCGTGATCACCGGTGGCGCGTCCGGCATCGGACTTGCCGCCGCAATGGCCTTTGCGCGCGCCGGCATGAAGGTGTGCATCGCGGATGTCGACCAGGCACGACTGGCCGCGGCCGCAACTAAACTGTCATCGACGACGGCTGCCACAAATGTGATGACATCCGCGGTCGATGTCAGCAAAGCCGAGAGTGTGACGGAACTGGAGCGCGCCGTGCGCGAGCGCTTCGGCGGCACCGACATCCTCATGAACAATGCCGGCATCCAGCCCGGCAGCACGCTGTTCGGCGAGCCCGACAACTGGCAGCGCGTCATCGACGTCAACATGTGGGGCATCATCAATGGCTCGCGCATCTTCGCACCCAACATGATCGCGCGCGGCAGATGCGGCCTCATCATCAACACCGGCTCGAAGCAGGGTATCACCACGCCGCCCGGCGATCCCGCCTACAATGTCTCCAAGGCCGGCGTGAAGGCGTTCACCGAAGCGCTCCAGCACGAGCTGCGCAACACGAAGAATTGCCACATCACCGCGCATCTGCTGATCCCCGGTTTCGTCTTCACCAGGCTGACCGCCAAGGGACGCACCGAGAAGCCGGCCGCCGCCTGGACGCCGCATCAGACTGTCGATTTCATGCTGGCGCGGCTGGAAGCCGGCGACTTCTACATCCTTTGCCCGGACAACGACGTGCCGCGCGCGCTCGACGAGAAGCGCATGCTGTGGGCCACCGGCGATATCGTCGGGAACCGCCCGCCCCTGTCGCGCTGGCACCCGGACTATGCGGATGCGTTCGCGAAGTTCGTGCAGGGGGACTGACTATCAGCCCCTTATGGAGAGGAGCGCGGAACGCGCGTCTCGAACCATGAAGGCCCCGCTGGGACGGCTCGGCCTCGATCCTTCGAGACGCCCGCTTCCAGCGGACTCCTCAGGATGAGGGGTTAGAGCGTGACATAGCGGCGTGATCGGGCAGTGGTCCTACAGCGTCTCTTGCTGGTGCCCGCATTGCTTGCAGGCGAACTTGACGCGGCTCTGGCCCTTTTCCGCCTGGACCCGGTTCGGTGCCCCGCACTTGCCACAGACGGCCTCGATGCGGGTCGTACCCTGCTTCACGACGATGGTCTTCTTTTCCATCGATTCGCGGATCAGGCGCTCGGCTTCCTCACGCAGGGATTGTTTCGACAAAGCTCATCTCCGCCTCTGGAAAGCGCGAGAGCCATATCGCACCTGCGTTGAAATCACAATCGGCAAAGGGTGCTCAGACCTCGACAATCACGTAACTATCTTCAACGTGCACCGGAATCGTCTCGGCGACGTAAGGCCCCTTCTGCAACTCCCCGCCGCTCTCCACGGCGACAGGATATGACCGAATCTTGACGCGCTTCGGGTCGAACCAGGATTGGCCATTGCGCATGTCGAACTCCCAGCCGTGCCAGGGACAGCGCAGCATCTCCCCGACACGTGACCGCTCATAGATGCCAGGCTCGGGCGACGTGAGCCGCGCAACACATGCCGCCTTTTCAAGCGGCGCGCCCTCATGGGGGCAGCGGTTCAGCAGCGCGAAGAATTCGCCATTGACGTGGAACACGACGATATCGCGGCCCTCGATATCAACGACCTTGTTGCCGCCGAGCGGGATCTCCGAGGTGGAAGCGACGATGTGACGGGCCATGCTGGTTTCAGAACTTGTAGACCGCGCGGGCATTGGTGCTGAAGATCTTCTTCCGCTCAGCCTCCGTGAGCGGCGTCTTGAAGGCGAAGCGCGGATCGTCGAAGTCCCAGTGCGGATAGTCCGACGAGAACAACAGCCGGTCGATGCCGACCCATTCGATCAGCGAGCGCAGATGCCGCGCCTCGTCCGGCTCGTCGATCGGCTGCGTCGTGAACCAGAAATGCTCACGGACATATTCGGACGGCTTGCGCTTGAGATGCGGCACCTCACTGCGGAAACGCTCAAAGTGCTGGTCCATCCGCCACACTGCCGACGGAATCCAGCCGAAGCCGCCCTCGATGAACACGATCTTCAACTTTGGAAACCGCTCCGGCACGCCCTCGATCACGAGGCTCGCAAGCTGCGCTGCAATGGTATGCGCATTGGACTGGTGCTCCTCGACATAGTAGGACGGCCAGCCGCCGCCGGTCGGCGGATGCCCGCCATAGCCGCCGACGTGAATGCCGAGCGGCAGGTCCAGTTCCTGGGCGCGCTCGTAGATCGGCCAATAGCGGCGCCGGCCGAGCGGCTCGTTGGCCCGCGGCGAGACGTTGATCTGGATGTATTCGCCGATCCTGGCGCAGCGCTCGATCTCGGCAATCGCAAGATCCGTGCCGTCCTGCCCGACCAGGATCGAGGCCTTCAGACGCGGATCGCGATGCGACCAGAATGCAAGCTGCCAGTCATTGATGGCACGCTGGATCGCGGCGCCGAATTCGAGATTCTGCTGCGAGAAGATGAAGAGATCGAGCACCTGCAAAATCCCGAACTCGACGTCGAGCGGATCGAGGTGCTGTTTCTGCATGAAGGCGAGATCGGAGCCGGGCGGCCCGCCAGTCGGCGGCCAGGCATCGCGGCGCGCGATCAGCGGCGAAGAACGCGGATAGGGCGTGGTGAAGAGATACGGGGTGCGCAGATGGCTGCCATATTCCTTCAGGTGCTGCTGCCAGCGTTTTGGCAGGAACTCGTTGAGGTCGTCGAACGAGTGCAGGCTCGGATGCACGTCGCAATCGACGATGCGCAGCCGCGTCGCGGCGGGCTTCTCGTCGTCGCGCAGCGGGCGGTCGATGACCTCACTCATGCGATCCTCCAGAGTTAGTTGACCGACAACCGTGGAAACGTCTCCAACGGATTATCGACGCACATCTTCGAGATGATGCTCTTCGGCAGGTTCGGCGGGATTGGATCGTCGCCGTCGAACTGCCAGTGCGGGTAGTCGGACGCGAACAGGAACATCTTTTCGGAGCCGATCTGGTCGATGATCTCCTCGACGCTCTTGGCATCCGCGGGCGCATCGAACGGCTGCATGGTGACGCGAAAATTGTCGCGGATGATCGCGGCGGGCTCGCGCTCGACCCAGGGCACCTCGACGCGGACGCCACGCCAGGTCTTGTTGGCGCGCCACATGAAGGCCGGCAGCCAGCTTACGCCAGACTCCATCAGCACCACCTTCAGATTCGGAAACTTGCCGAACACGCCCTCGTAGATGAGACTCAAAATCTGCGCCTGAAAGGCCTGCGCCTCGACGAAGTAATATTCGTAGCGGTGCGACGGCCAGCCGGCCGAGCTCGGCGCGTAGCGATATTGCGTGCCGGCGTGGATCGCGAGCGGCAGCTTGTACTTTTCTGCGAGACGATAGACCGGCCAGTAGTGCCGCCGTCCCAGCAGCGTCTCGCCCTGCGCCAGCACCAGGATCGAGACGAAGCGATTGTCGCCGGCACGGCGCTCGATCTCTTCGATCGCCAGATCCGGGGCTTGCATCGGCACTACGATAGAGGCCCGCAGGCGGGGATCGCGCGACAGCCACTCTGCGGCGATCCAGTCGTTGATCGCCTTGCAGAAGTCGGCCGCCATGTAGGGATCGAACACGGCCTGCGCGCCATAGAGCACGTTGAGGATCGCGTGGCTCGCGCCCAACTGCTCGAACGCGCCCCTCTGCACCATCGCAAGATCGGAGCCGGGCTTGGCGCCATTGGCCGGCCGCCAGTCGGCGCGGCCGGTCAGTGGCATGCTTGGCGGATAGCTGGTGAGGTCGAGCCCGTCGATGGCGCGGCTCACCACCTGCTCTTTCCAGTGATCGCTGAGATAGGGCAACAACGTGGTGCGCGTGCCACCAACTGTCGGGTGGATGTCGCAGTCGATCCGCGTCGCCGCCATGGAGCTTCCTCGCGCCGTCTTGTTGGCGGCGTTCTCATGCACCGCCTGGGCAGGGTGCTCCGGCTAGGCATAAATCGCAAGGGCACGCGGCAAAACCGCAAGACATGCCACGAGGGCGCGGCGTTCGAGCTCCGGTTTCCGGTGGCCTAGATCGCGAATACCCAGGCAGCGACGATGGTGCCGATGGTGACCAGACCGGCGATGGTCCAGCCCGCGACATATTCCAGTTCAGGGTGACCGGTCGCCCGCATGATCTCAGCCGGATCGGCGGTATGCTTCTCTGCCATGACAGCCTCGCGCGTTTTTCCCCGCGTCATAGGTAAGTCGCACCAGCCGCCAATTGGTTCCATCACGGAAATGCGAGGAGTACGAAAACGCGAAAACAACCCCATGCAAAGTAGGAGCGGCTTGCTGGCATCGGGACCGGTTGCGAGCGGTAACCGCTTGACTCGCCGGGGCAAAACGGTCGCCCGCGCGAGCAGCAGCCAGCGCCATACGCCGACGTGAGTAAAAAGGCTGATTCTCGCCGTTGGACGCTGCTGACCTCTTTGTTAGAGTGGCGGCGACGGTAAGCCGGCCAGAGAGCCGGCTCCACGCCGGAGACGGACCATGTTCGCAACCAAAGCGCTTGCTCGGTTGACGATATTCGCCGGCCTGATGGCGCTGCCGAATTCCATCCCCACCGCCGCAGTGCATGCCCAGCAGGCCGTAACGGTCAGCGCCACCGACATCGGCGGCACCGTTGTCGGAGCGTCGGGACCCGAAGCCGGGGTCTGGGTGATCGCCGAGACCACCGAGTTGCCTACCAGGTTCGCGCGCATCGTCGTTACCGACGATTCCGGCCGTTATCTCATTCCCGATCTACCAACAGCCGACTACACCGTCTGGGTGCGCGGCTATGGTCTGGTGGATTCGCCCAAGCTCGTCGCAAAGCCGGGCCAGCGGCTCGACCTCACCGCGGTGCCAGCGCCGAACGAAGCGGCGGCGGCGCATTATTATCCAGCAATCTACTGGTACGCGATGATGAAAATTCCCGCGGTCGGCGAGTTCGGCGGCAAGAGCGACATTCCCGAAAGGCTGACGCAGAATGATTGGCTAAGGCAGATGAAGAACATCGGCTGCATCGGGTGTCATCAGCTCGGCCAGGAAGCCACCCGCACCATTCCAGCAGCTTTCGGCAAGTTCAGCTCCGGCGCAGATGCCTGGATGCGGCGCGTTCAATCCGGCCAGTCCGGCGAGCAGATGATCAACCAGCTCGCCGGGATTTTCGGTGGCGCCCCCTTCAAATATCTCGGCGACTGGACCGACCGCATCGCCGGGGGCGAGTTACCGAAGGATAAGCCGCCACGTCCGCAAGGCGTCGAACGCAATATCGTGATCACCTCCTGGGAGTGGTCGACGCCAGACAAATACCTCCACGATCTGATTTCATCAGACCGGCGCAACCCGATGGTCAATGCCTACGGACCGCTCTACGGCTCGCCGGAATATTCGACCGACAACATGCCGATCCTGGATCCGAAGACGAACAAGGTATCGTTCTTCAAGATGCCGGTCGCTGATCCCGAGATGCCGGAATCACTAGGCCCAGGACACGCCGGCAGCGTGAAGCCGCTAGAGCCGTCGGCCTATTGGGGCGACCGACAGCTCTGGGACACGAGAGCAAACAACCACAACTCCATGTTCGACGAAAAAGGCCGGCTCTGGCTCTCCGCTACCGTGCGCGGCATGGATAATCCGGCGTTCTGCAAGCAAGGGTCCGACCATCCGTCGGCCAGGGTGTTCCCACTGCAAAAGTCGGCGCGCCAGGTGGCGATGCTTGATCCCAAGACGATGAAGTACAGCTTTATCAGTACCTGCTTTGCCACTCATCACCTGCAGTTCGGCTATGACGCCAATGACACGCTGTGGCTCAGCGGCACTGGCCCGGTTGCTGGCTGGATCAACACCAAGGTGTTCGACGAGACCGGCGACGCGGCGAAGTCGCAAGGCTGGTCGCCGTTCGTGCTCGATACCAACGGAAACGGCAAGCGCGACGACTATGTCGAGCCCAACGTCCCGCTCGATCCGAACAAGGACAAGCGGATCGCCCCAGGTTCGGGACCGTACGCGGTGATGCCGTCTCCGGTCGACGGCTCGATCTGGTATACGGTCGGCATCTTCGGCGGCCCGCCGGCGGTGTTGCGTTTCGACCCGGCGACCGGACTGTCGGAAGTGTACAACGTTCCCGCGCCGGCGTTCGGAATCCGCGGCGGCGATATCGACAAGAACGGCGTGGTCTGGGCATCGTTATCGAGCGGCCACCTCGGCAGCTTCGACCGCCGCAAGTGCAAAAGCCCGCTCAATGGGCCGAACGCCACCGGCAATCATTGCCCGGAGGGCTGGACGATCTATCAGTATCCCGGCCCCGGTTTCGAAGGCCTCGGCGAGAACAGCGCCGAGTCGAGCTATTACACCTGGGTCGACCAGCACAACACGTCCGGACTGGGCGAGAACATCCCGATTTCCACCGCCAATCTCGGCGACGGTTTCGTGGCGCTAAAAGACGGCAAGATGATCACAATCCGGATTCCCTATCCGCTCAGCTTCTACGCCAAGGGCTTGGATGGGCGGATCGACGATCCGAACGGCGGCTGGAAAGGCCGTGGATTGTGGAGCACGAACGGCGACCGCACGCCCTGGCTCAAGGAAGGTGGGAAAGGCTCAATGCCACGCGCCGTGCACATCCAGTTTCGGCCTGATCCACTGGCGAACTGAGGTTCGCACAGACAATTCGAATTGGAGATGCTTGTCGCCCCCGGGAGCCCGATTGTGCGGTGAGCATTCTGCGGACGAGCCGATGATTGACGTGCAGTTCGGATAATTGCGGTCGTCAAGATTATCGAGGTGGTGCGCGGCACAGGGAGGAGACCGATGAAGGCGCATATCGTCGGTGGCGGATTTGGCGGACTGGCGGCGGCCGCGCTTCTCATGCGCAACGCGGGCGTGGCCGGGGCCGACATCACGATCTACGAGGCGGACGAGGTGCTCGGCGGCGGATTCTTTCTCGGCGGCAGCGCGAAGGACGGCTACAACCTGCCAGGCTCCGTGTTTGACAAGGAATTCCGCTGCACCTTCGATCTGCTCAAGTCGATCCCGTCCGCGCGCAATCCCGCCATTTCCGTCACGGAGGACTTCCTTGCCTTCAACCTGAGCGAGCCGTACCACGACCGAGCGCACATTCTCGATCACGATGGCCACATCATGCATGGTCCGCGTTTCGGCCTCAGCCTTGGCGACGGGCTCAGCCTCGCGCAGGTTGTGCTGACGCCCGAGGCGATGCTCGACGGGCGACGCATCGACGAGTTTTTTTCCAAGGAGTTTTTCTCGACCGAATTCTGGCTGATCTGGTCGACGATCATGGGGTCGCTGCCTCAGCACGGCGCGATCGAGTTTCGGCGCTACATGGATCGCTTCCTCTACTTGTTCGGAAACCTGTCGGACATGACGGGCGTAATGCGCACGCCGCTTAACCAGCACCAATACTTCATAGAACCGCTGGCCAGGTGGCTGGCCCCGCGCGGCGTGAGCTTCTTCACCGGCGCATTCGTGCAGGACATCGGCTTTGCGCCGGCGCCCGACCGCATCACCGTCGACCGACTCGACTATGAACGGGGCGGCGCCGTGACATCGATTGCGGTCGCGCCGCAGGACCTCGTGCTCGTGACCACCGGATCGCAAGCCGCCGACCTTTCGTCGGGATCGATGACCGAGGCGCCGCGTCCGCGGCCGACCGGACGGTCCTGGGAACTGTGGCAGCGCCTGGCGCAGAGCCGTGACGGTTTCGGCAATCCCGGCGTTTTCTTTGGCCCCGCCCGGATACCCGACTCGCTCTGGGTGACCTTTACCGTGACCGACACAGGGACCGATTTCGTCAAGCAGATCGCTGCGTTGACCAGCAGCGAGTCCGGACGCGGCGGGCTCGTGACCCTGAAGGACTCACCCTGGGTGCTGTCACTGTCCGTCTTCCACCAGCCAGAGATTGTCGACCAGCCGTCCAGCACGAGCATCTGGTGGGGCTACGGTCTCTATCCCGATAAAATTGGCGAGTTCGTGAAGAAGCGCATGGATCAATGTAGCGGCGCCGAGATCCTGGATGAGGTGCTGCGGCAGCTGCGCTTCGACAAGCAATTGGACGCGATCATGGCGTCATCAGTTTGCGTGCCTTGCTACTTGCCCTACGTCAACAACGTCTGGCTCCCCTGGAGCCGCGGCGACATGCCCGCCCCCGTTCCGGAGGGGTCGACCAATCTCGGACTCATCGGCCAGTACGTCGACATGCCAAGGGAAATAGCCTTCACAATCGAGTGCTCCGTCCGCTCGGCGTGGGAAGCGATCCATGTCCTGCTCAAGCGCGGCCCCGCACCGCCGCCCGTTTATCAGGGCCAATACGATCCAAAAGCGCTGCTCGGCGCGCTAAAGGTGTTTCTCTTTCCGTCTCCTTCGGAGTCGTAAGCGCAATATCACGTGCCGCCATGACATTCGGATTCATCTCGGCAGCGCTCACCGAGAGGCACGAAGTCGATATGAATGAGTTACGAACCCTTGTGAGTCCCCCAAGGATGGATTAGCCTGCTGCTTGCGGTGAGCATCGTAGACTCATTCGTCCCTCGCGCGACTGGCGAGCTTACGTGGAATTGACCACGGTGAAGCGCGAAGGGTTCTAACGCCGTTCGCCTGGGCACCTTTCAGCTGATGACACAGCGTCTTAGGGAGCCCAGGCCATGCCCTCATTCCGAAATGAACTCCACGTCAATGATTCGGAAGTTGCCCTTGCTCTCGCGGGCGAGGAGCGCCGTCAGCAGGACGGCGTTGAGCTGATTCCGTCCGAGAACTACACCTATCCGGAGGTTCTCGAGCTGCTTGGATCGGTCTTCACCAACAAGTATTCCGAGGGATATCCGGGGCGCCGGTATTATGGGGGCCAGGAATTCACCGATCAGATAGAGAACCTTGCTCGACAGCGAGCTTGCGCGCTTTTCCGCGCCGAGCACGCCAACGTTCAGCCTCTGTCCGGGTCGCCCATGAACCAGGCCGTCTATCTGGGCCTGCTGCAGCCTGGAGATACGATACTGGCAATGGACCTGTCACACGGCGGCCATCTCACGCATGGCGCGCCCGTGTCGCACATGGGGCGACTGTACAACTTCGCTCGCTACAAGACGCACCCGTCAAAGGGCGGCGCCATCGATTTCGATGAGCTTCGCGCAACGGCCCGGCACGTCCGCCCGAAGTTGGTACTCTGCGGCTACAGCTCTTATCCGCGCGATCTGGACTACACCTCCTTCAAGAGCATCGCCGATGAAGTGGGTGCACTTACCATGGCCGACGTGAGCCATTACGGCGGCTTGATCGCCGGCAATGTTCTACGCAATCCGCTCGATGCGGGTTTCGACATCATGACGACGACGTCACACAAGACACTTCGCGGGCCGCGCGGGGGACTCATTCTTTGTCGTCGGGAATTTGCCGGCAAGATCGACGCGTCGGTGTTTCCCGGACTGCAAGGAGGTCCGCACATGAATGTCGTGGCCGCGACCGCCGTTACGCTGAAAAAAGCAGCGACATCCGACTATCAGGCCTACGCACGGTCGGTCATATGCAATGCGAAGATTCTGGCCGAAGCGCTGATGGAACGCGGGATGACGTTGATTACAGACGGAACCGACAATCACATGATGGTCGTGGATACGGTGACGAGCGCCGGGTTAGACGGTAGCGCGGCCGAGGACATTCTCGACGCCGTCGGAATAACCGCCAACAAGCAGATCATTCCCGATGATCCGCGTCCGCCACTCAAACCAAGCGGCGTTCGCCTCGGTACGCCGGCAGCGACCACGCGTGGCATGGCTGAGCCCGAAATGCGGCTTATCGCCGAACTCATCGCAGAGTCTCTCAGGTCGAAGGGAGATGCAGCGGTCGTCAGACGGCTCAGAGCGAAGAGCGTTGAGATGTGCCGCGCCTTCCCCGTCCCGGGGATCGCGTCGCCGTCATAGGTCGCCGAGCCGCCTTTTTGTTCCTCTCCTGTGAAAGGTGTTGCGAACTCCTGACCTCAAGACAGGACGCCCCGTTGCGCGACCCTCTCGGCTGTGTCGCCAGCCGCAGTGCGATACCGCGCGAGAGGTTTGGTCCCGTGGTGCGTAGCGGACATCGCCGCAGCGCTTGCCGCGTCGCCTTTTGGGCCCCTCAACTGACATGGCTTAGCCATGTCTTTCGGGAAAGATAACCGGCGCGTCTAGCGTCCCGTCGCTTGATCTATGTCAACGTTTGGCAGCGATCGGGATAACACGCTCGCCTCTCTCGGTGGGAGGGGCGATGCCATTGCTCGTGGTTGCCCGGAGACCGACTAGGAGACAATAGGTCCGCCTCAGTAGCAGTTCGGCGCGCGATGATCGTTGGACACTACGCCAAATTCCAGAGCTATTTGTCGATTGCTGCGGTGGCGGCGATATTTATCGGCGCGATACTGTTTATCGTGACGACGTTGCCGCCGCGCGAGCTAGTGATGGCGACTGGCGCCGAAGGCGGCGCCAACTACGAATTGGGTATCCGTTATCGCGATATCTTGGCGAAAGACGGCGTCACGCTGCAGCTAAAGCGAACATCCGGCAGCTTGGAAAATTTGAAATATCTACGCGACCCACGATCGCAGGTAAGCGTTGGTTTCATACAGGGCGGCACCACAAGCAGCAAGGAAGCGCCGGAGTTGGAGTCGCTTGGCACTGTGTTTTATGAACCATTATGGCTTTTCCGCCGAAGTGAAATCGGAGAAGGAGCGCAAGCGTTGCTAGGCCGACGGCTTTCGATAGGTCCCGAGGGAAGCGGCGGGCGAATGTTGGCACTGCAAATAATCGAAAGGGTCAGACTTGATAGCATTATTGGGGAACTGTCGGCATTTCCTCCGAAAGTTGCCGCTGAAAAGCTGATCGCGGGCGATATCGACGCGGCGTTTATCGTGACTGCCTGGGAATCTCCTGTCGTCCAGTCTCTACTCCACGCAAAAGGCGTTGAGCTTTCAAGCGCTCAGCACGCGGATGCCTACATCGCGATCTATCCTTTTCTGCATAAACTGGTACTGCCTGCCGGGGTCATCGATATTCTGACGAACCGCCCGCCTAATGATGTCGTGCTGTTGGCGCCGAAAGCCAGCCTTGCCGTCCGCGCCGATCTGCATCCAGCGTTGCAGTATCTGCTTCTCAACGCAGCTGTCCAAATTCATTCCCAGCCTGGGATCTTCCAGAAGGCGGGACAATTTCCTGCAGCCGAAGCAATTGATCTTCCGCTCAGTCAAGAAGCGCAGCGCTTCTACAAAGCTGGACGGCCATTCTTGCAAGGGTATCTTCCATTCTGGGTCGCGTCGCTGGTCGAGAAGGTGCTTGTCGTGCTCGTCCCGTTGGCCGTGCTGCTGTTTCCCGTGTTTAAGTTCCTGCCGCAGTCGTACGACTGGATGATGCAACGCAGGATTAGGCGGCTATATGACGAGATCCGATTGATCGAGAGCGAGATGGAAGCGCAAGGAACGGAAGTTGATCGTAGGGCTTTGAGTGCGAAACTGAATTTGATTGATCAACGCGCGAACCATCTGCAATTGCCAAATGTCTATGCAAGCAGTTTATACACGCTGCGAAGTCACATTGATCTCGTGCGTACTCGTCTGGCCGCGATGACTTAGATATATCGGGACCAGCCGCAACAGCGACGTTTTCAGCGACCTAGACGCCCAATCCACAGACGCCAAAGACGGTAACGGTTTTCGACCGCTGTTGGGCCCAGAGCGGACAAGGTGCTCTCGCTCATCACGGACTTGGCGGGCGCGACTTCGCTGCCCGCCTGACACGCCACGGACTCTCACTTGACCGGAGACGCGAGCGGCTTGCCCTTTTCGACGACATAAGTGGCGAGGACCTTCGCACCGGCGGCGCTGGACTTTGCGTCGTGAACAGCGTTTGGCGGCACAACGTAGGAGTCACCCGCCTTGAGCATCCGCGGCTGCTCACCGTCGATCAGCAGTTCGAAGCCGCCCTCGATGACGTAGCCTGACTCGGGGCCGGGATGGGTGTGACGGCCGATGGCGACGTTCGGCGCAATCTCCGCAATGCCGATCACGGTCTCATAGGCGGTTCCCGGGACCTCGAAGCGCTGTAGCGGGATGCGCTTGATGTTCTGCGTCTGATTGGCGGTGGCCGGCGGGTTTTGTTGCGTTGCGGCCGGCGGGTTCTGCTGCGCTGCAGCCGGATCCATGCAAACCAGCGCGGCAAGTGCGGCGCAAATCATCGATAGGGGCTTGAGCATCGTCGTCTCCTCAGCTGATCGTGCCCATTACTTGCGGTCGTTTCCCGCTCCTGTCTTGGACGTGGACGAAACCGCGATATGCGGTGGACGAACTGCCGCAGGTTGCGCGATGGACAGCGTACCCGTCCGCAAGACATACTTGCCGCCCATTGCAGCTCGGGGGAGGTCATGACCAAGGCCGAGGAGCGAAATTACACGTCCTTGTGCTTTTCGACGCGCGACCTTCCCGCCTCGAAGCGCTTGCCTGCACTGCGCGAACTCTTCGATCGGTCGATCAACCTCGAGATCGACGCCGAGCCCGGCCAGGCCGTCGAAATGGAAATGCACCTGGCGCCCGGACTGCGCCGCGCCAGGATGCTGTCCTCGCTGACAGCACACGTGACGCGGTCGCCACCGATGCTCGCCGACGGCGAGGACACGGTTTGCCTGATGATGAAGACCGGTGGCCACGTGGCGCTGACCCAGGGCCGGCGGGAGGGCGTGCCGCAGATCGGCGATGGCGTCCTTCTGGTCTATCGCGAGCCCGCCCTCCTGCAGTTCGTCGACGCGACCTACGCTAGCGTGCGCGTGCCTTTCGCCGCGATTTCGACGCTTGCGACCGATGCGGGAGCAGCTGCGGCACGACGCATCCCACGCGATACGGAAGCGCTATTGCTTTTGCGGACCTATCTGGCGGCCCTGCCGGACCGGATTTCCGACCCGCAACTCGGTCGGCTCTCGGCAACGCACATCTACGACCTGATCGCGCTGGCCATCGGCGCGACAGAGGAGGGCCGGGAGATTGCGCAACAACGGGGCGTCCGTGCCGCACGGCTCGAAGCGATCAAGGTCGATCTGATCCAGAACGCCGCGCTCAGCCTCGACCAACTCGCCGCGCGGCAGGGCATTTCGTCACGCTACATTCAGATGCTGTTTGAGGAGACGGGGACGACCTTCTCGGAATTTGCGCTCGAACGGCGACTTGATGCTGCTCGTACGATGCTCACCAGCCCGCGCTACGCGACCTGGTCCATCACCGCGATCGCGCTCGAGGCGGGCTTCGGCGACCTTTCGCATTTCAACCGGCGTTTCAGGCGTCGCTATTCAATGACGCCGTCGGATGTGCGGGCGCAGACGAAGAAAATCTGAATGTTGCACGCGGGCTTCCCGCCGGTTGATCGTGCGACGAAAGGATCACTCATTTGCAATCTCGAGCGTCTTGGCGGCGACGCGGGTACATGGCCTAGGTCAGACTGGTTGGCGCATCGACGATTTCTGTTGCAATGATATGACGCGATTGTGAGACGCGCATTGCGCGATCACGTTTGCCGCATCAGCGGCGCGGCGTTAGGATGTATATCGTAATCCTACCATTTTAGGTTTGGCGGACTCGCGGACGGCTGATTTGCGCGAGCCGATTGATTTTTGAACACGTGAGCTTTTCGACGAACAGAACCGGTCGCCTGCAAACCCGCCATTCCAGTTCGTCACCAACGCGTGCAAGGAGGAAATACTATGTCCCCTGGTACCACACCCCACATGGTCGAACTTCCCAACAGCATCCACCAATTGCCGACAGGATCGAAGGCGATGCGCCGAACCAGCGGCCAGCGCTGGATCGAACTGACGCTGGGCGTGAAGCGATCCGCCCAACTGCCGGACTTGTCCGATCTCGACGGCAAGCTGCCGAAGGCGCGCAAATACATGACGCGCGACCAGCTCGAGAGCAAATACGGCTCCGATCCGAAAGCCCTCAAGTCGATCGAGGATTTCGCAAAGGCACACAACCTCGTGGTCACGCGCCACGAGCCTGCCGCCGCGCGGCTCGGAATCGCCGGTACGGTGGATGACGTCAGCAATGCCTTCGGCGTCACGCTGTTCGACTATTCCAATCCGAAGCTGGGCGACTTTCACGCCCGCACCGGCCCGGTGCATGTCCCGGCCGAAGTCGGCGACGCCATCACCGGCGTGTTCGGCCTTAACAATCACCGTGTGATGCGGCGTTCGCGCCATTCGGCGCGGAGTGCGACGCCGGAC
Organism: Pseudomonadota bacterium; assembly: GCA_023388935.1. GTDB lineage: Bacteria > Pseudomonadota > Alphaproteobacteria > Rhizobiales > Xanthobacteraceae > Bradyrhizobium. The sequence continues at coordinate 24,357 of JAEWFG010000318.1, forward strand.
TTCGCGAGTTCGGCCCGGCGCTGGTTCATTCCGACCGAGCTTGCCGGCATCTACGCCTTCCCCCAGGTCGATGCGAGCAAGCAATGCATCGGTCTGCTCGAATTCGGCGGCGGCGTGGAGACCCCGGATGTCGCAGCCTATTTCGCCAAGATCGGCGTGGCGGCGCCGTCCGTTGCGGTTGTCGCGGTCGACGGCGTCTCGACCGATCCTGCCGGGGATCCGGAATCGACCGGCGAAGTCATGCTGGACGTCGACGTTGCCGGCGCGCTCGGAGCCGGCGCCAAGATCGCCACCTACTTCTCTACCTTCGACGAAAAGGGTCTGGTCGATTGCCTCGCCAAGGTCATCAGCGATTCCGTCAACGACCCCTCCGTCGTCTCGATCAGTTGGGGCTGGGACGAGAACCAGGCCTTCAACAACAGCGGCGTGATCTGGTCACCTGCGGCGATCGATCACTGCAACCACAGCTTCCTTGCGGCCGCCCATCTCGGCATCACGTTCTGCGTCTCCACCGGTGACGACGGCTCGGAAGCACAGATGCAGGACGGCCGGGCCCATGTGAATTTCCCCGCCACCAGTCCCTATGTTCTGGCGGTGGGCGGAACGACCCTTCATGCGCGCATGAATACTCGCAAGCAAATGCAGATCACCGAAACCGTATGGAACGACGGGCCCGGAAGTGGCACCGGCGGCGGCGTCAGCGACGTGACGCCGGTTCCGAGCTGGCAGCAAGGCAAAGTCCCGGTGTCGATCAATCCCCGGCACTTTGCCGGACGCGCGATCCCGGACGTTGCGGCCAATGCCGATCCGGCAACGGGTTACCTGACGATGTCGGGCGGCAAGCTCGGCATCGTCGGCGGCACCAGCGCGTCCGCGCCGCTGTGGGCGAGCCTGATCGCCAGGATCAACGCCGCTCTCGGCGCACGGTCCGGCAATTTCAATGCCCTGCTCTACTCCAAGTTCGGGCCGGCCGGCGTGCTGCGCGACATCACCGTGGGCAACAATGACACCGACGGTCTCCTCGGCGGCCAATATAAGGCAGGTCCGGGATGGGATGCCTGCACGGGCTGGGGCGTACCGGACGGCGGAAAGCTTCTCTCCGCGCTTCAGGGCGGCCCGTCCAGTTAGCTGATCCGGTCCCGCGCAGGTGAGCGAGGTGCCCACCTGCGCGGGATAGTGGCGTGACGCGACGCGACCATCTGCGGATATGCGTTCTCGCGCAGCGTCGCGCCATCATCGGCTTCCGTCGCGAGCATCCGCCGTTCACGCCGCACTCGACTCTCCCTGAAGTTGCCGTCTATCCTTGGGCCAACCGGCCGGCCAATTTTCGACCGGTGACCACGGCGATTTCTCTGAAGGCTTTTTCAATGCGTTCGCTGTTTGCGCGGCTGCACCGGCGTTACGGGCCCAGGATTTCGGGCGCGGAGCGCCAGCGACGGGTCAAGGACAAGCTCGCCCTTCAACCCGCCCCACCCTCGATCCGCTCCCCCGCCGCGCGCCTCGCGCTGGCGGCGCGGCGTCCAAAAGTCGCGATCATCGGCGGCGGCTTCGCCGGCCTGATGGCGGCGTCCGAGCTCGTCGCGCATTGCGACGTATCACTGTTCGAGGCGCGCGAGCGCTTCGGCGGCAGGGTTTTCAGCAAGAAGAAGCCGAGCGGGATCGTCGAGGCCGGTGGCGAGCTGATCGGTTACAATCATCCGCTCTGGCTGAAGCTCGCCAAGCGTTACGAGCTCGGCCTGTCCGTCATCACCTCGGACACGAATTTCGACGCGCTTGATCTGGACATGCCCCTGTATCTCGACGGCCACAAGCTGTCGGACCGCCAGATGGAGCGCGTCTATAACGAGATGGACGACGCCTTCCAAAAGCTCAGCCGGTGGGCCGGCAGGGTCAACCCTCACAAGCCCTGGCGCACCAAGGGCGCCAGGAAACTCGACGCCAGGAACATCGGGAAATGGATTGCGAGCCTCGACTGCTCGAAGCTTACCAGGTACGCGATCGACCAGCAGTTCTCCAACGACGCCGGCCGGCCGACCACCGAGCAGAGCTTTCTCGCCAACCTGGCCGTCGTCGCGGGCGGACGGATGAGGGATCAGATCGACGCCTTCTTCACCCAGACCGAAACGCTGCGCTGCTCGGAAGGCAATCAGGAGCTTGCCATTCGTCTTGCCGATGACATCGGACATAACGGCGCCAGCACATGGCTGTCGACGCCGGTGCGCGCCATCCGCATCGACAACGAAGGCGTGACCCTCGAATTCAGCCCCTCCGGGAACGGAACCACGCGCGCGGCCTTCACCGCCGATTATGCCGTGCTCGCCATCCCTCCGAGCCTGTGGCCGGCCTCGCCCGGCGCCAAGATCACCATCACGCCCGAACTGCCGCGCGACTACTACGTCACGATGGGGACAGCGGTGAAATATCTCAGCCCGTTGAAGAACCGCTTCTGGATCGGTGAAGGCCTCGCCCCGACGGCCACCTCGAACCAGTTCGGCGTCACCTGGGAAGGGACGGACAACCAGATTGCGCCGCCAGAGCGCCCGGTCGAACTCAGCCTGTTTGCCGGCGCCGACGCCGCGAAGGAAGCGCTCAAGCGCTACCAACCCGGCAACCAGAAGAAGGTCGACGCGTTCTACGCGCAGCAGATCGGCGGCGTCTACAAGGGCTATGTCGAGCATCTGGCCGATGAGCCCGAGTTCATGGCCTGGCCGCGCGACGAATGGACCGCCGCCGGTTACTCGTGTCCCGCCCCCGGCGAGGTCTGCCGCGCGGGGCCGCTGCTGGCCAAGGGTTTCAAGGACCGCCTGTTCTTTGCCGGCGAGCACACCTGCTTTGCCTATTTCGGCTACATGGAAGGTGCGCTCCAGTCCGGCGCGAGAGTCGGCGCCGCGGTCATCCGGGCCATCGACAACGAGGCGCGAGCGCGTGGCTCTGCCAGAGGCAGCAGTCCTGCCACAGGGTCGGAACGCCTCGTGGCAGCGAAGCCGTGACGTGGGAGGAGCGACGCAAATGAGACACACGACATGGTCTCGATTCAAGAACTGGGCCTGTGCCGTCTCTGCTCTCGTTCTTGCCAGCGCCTGCAACATTGCCGGTGCCTCCGGTGCGACGCCTGCAAAAGTTTCGGGCTCGACGGCCCTCGCACTCGCGGGCGTGATCGCGCCGCTGTCGCCGAACCTGTCGCGGGCCGAGAAGAGGGCGGTGGCGATGCTGTTCGCCGCCGACAGCGACATTCCTTACAGGAAGCCGATCGTGGTGACCGCTGACCGGATTGTATGCCGCGCGGGCAATGTCGACATCACCGTACGCAACTGCGAGGTGACCTTCGGCAAGAAGGTCAGGACCGTGAACGGCTCTACGGCTAACGAGATCTTCGCAACCGAAGCGCTGGCCGGCGTTCCATCTGATGGCGCAGCGGGATCGAATTTCGAGAGCCTGAGCAAGCTGAGCTGCACGATCGACCCCAACGCCATCAGGCGGAAGGACGGCAGCGGCGCGGAGTGCACGTTCCAGCCGGGGAATTGAGCCGTACTTGTTGAACCGTACCTGGAGAACCGACCGAAGGCGCCGTGAAATCGCCTCAAGACGAGCCAACTAATTAGGCGAATTGAAAAGACAGGCCCAACGAGCGAACCAATATGAGGCGGGCAGGGCCGGCACCAACATGAAGAATTATCTCGCATTTTTCCTTCTTCTGACCGTCACGACAGCCTCCGCACATGGCCCGGTGCCGGCGCCGCTGACCGCGCCGTCCGACCTTGTCCTGACAGGCCTCACCGAGTCCGATACGGCTGCCGGCGGCACCGCGCGGCTGTGCGAGCAGGTCTCGTTCACGCGCGGCCTGCGCTACGGCGAGAGCGATGCCAACGTGCTCGATGTCGCCACCAGCGCAACCAAGGCGGATACGCCGCGGCCGGTGCTGGTGTTCGTGGCGGGCGATACCTTCACCGGCGACCGCGGGGCGCCGAATCTAGCCCGCGAGATCCAGGACCAGGTCATGTGCTTTGCTGCGCGCAACGACATGATCGGGGTGCGCGTCAACTACCGCTTCGCCCCGACGGCGGCCTGGCCGACCAGCGCGACCGACGTCGCGGCGGCGCTGTCCTGGGTCCACGGCAATATCGACCTGTTCAACGGCGACGCCCGCGAGATCGTCGCGGTCGGTTACAGCGCCGGCGCCTTCCACGTCGCCACCCTGCTGGCGCATCCCGAACTCCAGGCCGACGGCGCCGACGTCGCCGGCGTGGTGCTGATCTCAGGGATCTATCGCGCCGGCAAGGATGCGAGCGACAGCGTGAAGGCCTATCTCGGCAACGACGCCAGCCTGTATGACAAGCGGTCGGTCTTTCCCGGTATCCTCAACGTCGACGTGCCGATCCTGCTGGCCTGGGCCGCGGACGATCCCGCTGGCATCGTCGCTCAGGGTGAGACCCTGAAGAAGACGCTCTGCGGCGCCGGCCATTGTCCGCGCGCCACGCTGCTGCGCAACCGCGACGGCATCGCCGCCGCCTTCGGCCTCGACGGCTCCGGCGACAGTCTCGCCGAGCCGACCCTGCTGCTGGTCCACCAGCTCGAGGCTCGGGGATTGCCGTAACGGCGCGTCAGCACGCCTGCCGTTTCGTTCGGGGCCGGCAGGTGCGCTGCCTTGAAGCGAGCCGCCAAGCCACAGGATCGACAAAGGCTTGACCTAGATCAAGCGGCCTTGGTGCGGATTGAGCCGACCTCGATGAGGGGCCAACGACAAGGTGTCGAATATGCGCATCATCGGCAGGTTATTGTTCGTCTCGATGATCGCCTTGGCGTCGCTTGGCGCGATGTCGCAGCAACGCGCCGAACAACCGGCAAGCGACACGGAAATCCGCATCGGCAATGTCATGCCCTATTCGGGGCCGCTCTCGGAATTCGGCGCCATCGGCCAGGCGGAGGCCGCCTATTTCGACATGATCAACGCGCGTGGCGGGATCAACGGCCGCAAGATCCGCTTCATCACGCGCGACGACAATTCCGATCCGGCGGCCGCGATGGAGCTGACCCGCAACCTGGTCGAGAAGGACGACGTCCAGCTGATGTTCGGGTCGTTCGGCACGCCCGGCAATCTCGCCACGCGCTGGTATCTGAATGAGAAGAAGATCCCGCAGCTTTTCGTCGCCTCCGGCGACGAGGAGCTGAGCCAGGCGAAGGCGTTTCCCTGGACCATGGGCTGGCAGCCGCCGTTCCGGTCGGAGGGGCGCATCTACGCCAACTACATCCAGGCCTATTATCCGCGGAAGAAGATCGTCGTGCTCTGGCAGAACGACCAGTTCGGACGCGCGCTCTACAAGGGCATCGAGGAAGGTCTTGGCGACCTGAACCGTCAGGTCCTCGTCGACATCGCCTTCGACATTGGCGATGAGCATCTCGAAGGGCACGTCTCTATCCTCAAGCGCGCGGACGCTGATATTTTCGTCTTTCTCGGCGTGCCGTCGACGGCATCCAAGGTGATCAAGCTGGCGGCGTCGCTCAACTGGCACCCGGTCTTCATCGTGAACGATGCTTCCGCCACGATCGCCAATGCGATGGCGCCTGCCGGCCTCGAGAATTCGGCCGGCGTGATCTCGGCAGCCTTCCTGAAGGATCCGAGCGATCCTGCATGGAAGGACGATCCTGCCATGAAGGACTGGTTCGCCTTCATGGACAAGTTCTATCAAGTCGAAAGCGCGAACAACAGTGCTGCGCTCTACGGCTACGCCGCCGCGGAGGCACTGACGCATGTGCTGAAGCAATGCGGCGACGACTTCTCGCGCGACAACATCATGCGTCAGGCAGCTTCGCTCAGGGATTATAAGCCATCCCTTGCGCTGCCCAGCATCAGGATGAACACCTCACCCGACAGCTATCTCCCGATCAAGCAGATGCGGCTCGTCCAGTTTGACGGCCGTTCCTGGCAGCCATTCGGCGACGTCATCGAAACCGCCTTCACCGAAGGCGCGAAGCGATGAGCCGCCTCACGCCGGCTTGAGCGAAGCCAGCGCGCTTTCCAGGAGCGAGCGCACCCGCGCCGCATCGCCGGACTTCACGACCGCAGGATCGAGATAGAGCTCGAGGCCGGGCGCGCGCTCGGTGATGACGCCGCTCTTTTCGGCAGAGGCATCGTTCAAGGCGTCGACCGAATAGGGAATGACCTCGCGGCTGATGCCCTTCATGGTGATCGCGGGCAGCGCATGGGCGCGGACGATGTCGCTGACCAGCGCAAACGTCTCGTAGCTCAGCACGATGCCGCCCGGTTCGGCGATCGATTGCAGGCGCGCGGCGAGGTTCGCCTCGGCACCGATGATGGTGTAGTCCATGCGGTCGCTGCTGCCGAAATTGCCGACATTGCAATAGCCGGAATTGATGCCCATGCGCGAGCGGAACGGCTGCTCGATGCCGGACGCGCGCCACTTCGCATTGAGCTCGGTGAGACGGTGCTGCATGCGCCAGGCCATCTGGAGACAGGCCTGCGCGTCGGCGCGGTCGCCCCTGCTCTCCGGATCGCCAAAGAAGATCAGCATGGCATCACCGATGAACTTGTCGATGGTGCCGCCATATTCATGGGCGATCGCCGACATCTCGGTGAAATATTCGTTGAGGAGCTGGGTCAGGAGCTCCGGTTGCAGCCGCTCCGCGGTCGCCGTGAAATTCTGGATGTCCGAGAAGAAGATGGTGAGCTTCTTGCGCGGTGTGGATGGTGACGTCCTTCTGGCCGGAGAAGATGCTCTTGTAGACCTGCGGCGGGATATAGCGCGAGATCTTCATCGAGAGCGAGGCGAGGAAGTCGTTCGCGGACTCGAGCTCCTTGTTCATGTTCTTGATGCGGTCGGCCTGACGCCGTTGCTGCGCGAGGAACGCCAGGCCGCTTCCGGCGGCGATGACGAAATAGGCCAGCAGGAACTTGAACGAGAAGATATTGGCCGCGATCGGCTGCGCGATGATCACCTCCTGGATGCCGCGGACATCGCCGACCTTCCAGTCCCTCTTCGGGCTCTCGGGATGGCTGTTGTGGCAGCTCACGCAGGCCGGCCCCATCGTGACGGGCGCGACCAGGCGGACCTTGTCGTCGAAGAGCGAGGTCTCGGTCTCGACGATCTTCTGCTCGGGGTTCTTGCGAAGCGCGTCGAGCGCGTCCTTCTCGAATTTATCGAGCTGATGCGGGGCGCGGTTCTGGAACGGAAAGTCCGAGACGAAGCGGTAGGTGATGTTCTCCTGCTGCGCACCGATCACCCGGCCGAGCTCGAGCGACAGCGTCGCCGGGATCGGGATCGCGCCGGGGACAGATTCGTAATTGTGCACGACCCTGGTCGTGCCGCCCAGGTTGGCGAGCACGCGCCCGACCACGTTGGAGGCATAATAGCTGCGCACGCTGGTAATGACCGAGTTGAGATCGGCGGCCTGCCGGCGCAGCGCGGACTTGCTGAGCTCCGTCAGGTCCAGCCACACCGCGAGCGGCAGAGCAAGCAGGAGGAAGACGATCACGGCCCCCGTCAGGATGCCGCTCTTGCGCTGTTCTTCGGAGATCTCTTGTTTCACTCTGTGGCCCCGTTGTGTGCGAATTTGTCACAAATCTTTGGAATCTGCTGCAAATCATGCGGCGGCACAGAGCCAATAAACGCAGGCCAGCGCAACCTCATTTTATGATGGTCGGGCAGGCATCTTTTCGTTTCATGACGAATGTTTAAGATCGGCACAGATTTGCAGCCGCTTCGCCGGGAGACCTTGAATGACCGAGACCATCCGCATCAAGCGCTTCAATGCACGCCCCGTGATCGCGCCGATGAACCTGCCGCTGCAGACCTCGACCGGCGCGGTCGCCAGGGCGCCGCTGGTGCTGATCGACTGCGAGACCGACCAGGGCGCCGTCGGACACGCCTATCTGTTCTCGATCACGCCTTCGGCCTTGAAGCCGCTGACGGCGATGGTCAGCGAATTGTCAGATCTGATCGCCGGCGACGAGCTGCTGCCGTTCGAGATCGAGCGCAAGCTGACCCAGCGCTTCACGCTGCTCGGGCTGGCCGGTCTGCAACGATTGGCGCAATCCGGCATCGATATGGCGGCATGGGACGCACTGGCGCGCGCACGCGGCCTGCCGCTCGCACGCCTGCTTGGCGGCGCGCCGAAGCCAGTCAAGGCCTACAATTCGAAGGGGCTCGGCATCATGCCGGCCGGCGCCACGGTGGACGAGGCGCACAAGCTGCTGGCCGAGGGCTTTCAGGCGGCAAAAATCCGTGTCGGCCGGCCCGATGCACGGGAGGATCTGGCCGTCGTGCGCGCGGTGCGCAAGGCGGTCGGCGATCAGGTCACGCTGATGTGCGACTACAACCAGGCGCTGACGGTCACGGAAGCCATCCGCCGCGGCGAGATGCTCGACGATGAGGGCCTGACCTGGATCGAGGAACCGATCCGCCACGACGACTACGACGGCTGCGCCCGCATTGCGGACGCGCTGCGTACACCGGTCCAGATCGGCGAGAATTTTGACAGCGCGTTTTCGATGCAGTCCGCACTCTCGGCCGAAGCGTGCGACTACGTCATGCCCGACGTGCAACGCATCGGCGGCGTCACCGGCTGGCTCCGCGCCGCCTCGCTCGCGCACGCCGCCGGCATCGAGATGTCGACACACCTGTTCTCGGAGGTCAGCGCGCACCTGTTGTGCGTGACGCCGACCGCGCACTGGCTCGAATATGTCGACTGGGCCGACGCGGTGCTGGCGACGCGGTTGAAGATCAGGGACGGCTTCGTGCTGCCGAACGAAGAGCCAGGCAACGGCATCGCGTGGGACGAGGCGGCGGTGAAGAAATATCTCGTGAGCTGACCGTTCTGTACAATGAGATTCGGCTGCATCCATGGCGACGGCGGCCGACATCGGGAGAAAGCGCCTGCCCTACCACGTCTCCGCGCCGGGGATTTTCTTGCGCACCGCCATACGCTGGATCCAGATGCAGCGGCGGACGGCCGCACTGGAGCGGCCGACAGCGGATATGCCCTCGCCGGCCTGGAGCAGCGGCGCGATGTTTTCGCGCAACGCACGACAGCGCTCCAGCTCGGCCTGCCAATCGATGATCGCTGCGTTAGCGCTTGACGCAATCAGCGCCAGCACGGCCATTGCAAGACAGGTCGTCCGCATCGTGTCGATTCTCCTTACTCTGATCCGCCCGCATCGCGCCGGTAGCGGAAATTGCAATGGTCTGCGCCTTGCATGATCGTCTGCGTGCGCGTGAGCTTGATGTCGGGACCAAACCCTTCCGCGGTCGCAAAGTCCGCGGTGCAGACCAGGAGAAAGCCGAGCTCGGGCGCGCCCAGCGCCTTGTAGAACTGGGCATAGGCGCATCGCGTCACGTCGAACGCGAAGGAGTCCTGCGTCTGCTCGATGACGTCATAGGTGAGCGCGTCGTCGCGGGCGTAGGTCCTGAACGCCGACGAGACGGCCTTGCCGAGATCGCTTTCGTTCTTCGTATTGTTCTTGGCCTTCCAGAACTCTTCGCCGAAGCCGCGATAGAGATCTCCGAGTGCCTTGCGCACCAGGGCGTTGGCGCGCGCTTCGCCGAGTTCGGCCTGCAATGCTCTCACCAACGGCACCAGCACCTGCGCCTGGATCTTCGCCTGTTCGATGACGGAAACGCTCATGGGCGGGCTCACGTCTCGGATAGAGGAGCGTCGCCCGGATGGAGCGACGCTACGCATAACGGCGAGCATAACTCCGCCCGGGGCGATTGGCTAACTTTCCGCAGGGTAGGCCAGGCGGCCATCAGGCAGGAGCTGCGCCGCCGGATTCATCTCGGCCTGCTTGACCTGCCCGGGTGCCAGAATGTGAAACACCGTTTCGCCCGCGGCGAGCAAATAATCGGTGATGATCCGACGGTGGCATCGCCACCACAAGGTTTCCGCGCACATGATGGCGCAGCGCTGCGTCTGCCCGAGCTCTCGCAAATGCGCGAGACCTTCGCGGAAACTCTCGCTCATGGCGTGGTCTGCGTAATTGTGAAAACTGTCGTTCTCCCAGAACGCGTTGGTCTCGCGCGGCACCTCGCGCTTGCGGCTGCGCAGGCCGCCAAGCGAGGCGATGTGCTGGCAGCCGATCGAAACGGAAGCAAGCGACTGCGGCAGCGTCTCGCGATTGTATTGCGGATTTGTCCGCGAGCGCGGCACTGTGCGCACATCGGCCACGAAAGTGACGGAGCTGCCTTGCAACAATTCGACGAACTCCTCGATCGACCGCGTGGCATGGCCGATCGTGAAGAAGGGATGAGCCATGGGGCGCCTCGTCTGCTTGCTTTGCGGGGTCAGCTCCGCAGCCGCCGCAACGCCCTGCCCTTGTGCAGGGCGACGTGATCGGTCTTGTCGCTCTTGATCTCGTATTGCGGATCGTCCGGCGTGGCGTGGTGAACGTAGCCCTTGTAGTCGACGTCTTTGGTGTGCACGCGCAGGATATGGCCGCGCACGCGGCCGGCCTCGGAGTTCCAGCTGACGTGATCGCCGACCGCAAACCTTTTTCCGGCACGCTTGGCGTTCTCGGACATGGCGTATCAATGCCAAGTAAAGTCGGTCTGTTCCAGTAACTTCTTTGAGGATCTGAGCGCCGCAATGTCGCGGCTAGAGTCCGCCTACGCCGGTTGGGTTTCGGCGCGGCATCCGCCTCTCGCTTCGCGATCGTCGGATGATGGGCACAACAGGGATCGCCCCTGTGATATCGCCGCTGCCGTGATCTGGTGGCGCCTGTAGTGCGATCATCGGAAACGTCGATAGTTGTGGTCGATAAATCTCGCTTGTCAATTCGATGTTCACGATGGTTCTGTCGTCGAAAGCGAATTCGTCGTCAATCTCGCAAGCCGGCACCGTCCTGGTCCCGGTCGCGAGTTGGCACGGCATGTTGCCTAGCAACTCAGACAGCCCGTTACAGAGGGCAATCCGGAACAGCGATCATGGACCTTCAGCGCGCAGAAACGACCTCGGACTCGACTCTGGACCTGCACGAGCATCCCACCGGTTGGCGTCGCTACTTGTATTCGACCAATCATAAAGACATCGGCACGATGTATTTTATCTTCGCAATGTGCGCGGGCGCTATCGGCGGAGCTCTTTCGCTGATGATCCGAATGGAATTGCAGGAGCCCGGACTTCAGCTATTTGCGAATCCTCACACCTTCAATGTGCTCGTGACGGGGCACGGCTTGATCATGATCTTCTTCACGCTGATGCCCGCGATGATGGGTGGGTTCGGCAACTGGATGGTTCCGCTGATGATCGGTGCGCCAGATATGGCATTTCCAAGAATGAACAATATCTCATTCTGGCTCCTTCCCGCCTCATTCACTTTGCTCCTGATCTCGATGTTCGTCGAGGGCGAACCTGGGTCGGATGGAGCTGGTACAGGATGGACGCTCTATCCACCCTTGTCGACCAGCGGCCATCCGGGACCAGCGGTGGACTTCGTGATCTTGTCACTTCACCTCGCTGGTGCGTCCTCGATCCTCGGAGCGATCAATTTCATCTCGACGATTTTCAACATGCGGGCGCCCGGCATGACCTTGCACAAAATGCCCCTGTTCGCATGGGCGGTGCTGGTGACGGCTTTCCTGCTGTTGCTTTCGCTCCCGGTGTTGGCAGGAGCCATCACGATGTTGATCACGGATCGCAATTTCGGGACGACATTCTTCGCGCCTGAAGGAGGCGGGGATCCGGTGCTGTACCAACATCTGTTCTGGTTCTTCGGGCACCCCGAGGTTTACATCATGATCCTGCCCGGCTTCGGGATCATCAGCCACGTGATCTCGACGTTTAGCCGCAAGCCAATCTTCGGCTATCTGGGCATGGTGTACGCACTCGTCGCCATCGGGTTTATCGGGTTCGTGGTTTGGGCCCACCACATGTACACCGTGGGCATGTCGAGCACGGCCCAGGCCTATTTTGCCACCGCCAGCATGGTGATCGCCGTACCAACTGGCGTCAAAATCTTTTCGTGGATCGCCACGATGTGGGGCGGCTCGCTGTCATTTCGGACTCCGCTTCTCTGGGCAATCGGCTTCATCTTCGTTTTCACGATAGGAGGCGTGACCGGCATCGTTCTCGCCAATCCGGGTGTCGATCGAAACTTGCAGGACACTTATTACGTGATCGCTCACTTCCACTACGTTCTCTCGCTCGGTGCGGTTTTCGCGATCTTTGCCGGTTGGTACTATTGGTTCCCCAAAATCACCGGCTTCATGTATTCGGAAGCTTTGGGCAAGCTTCACTTCTGGGTGACCTTCATTGGTGTCAACCTGGCCTTCTTTCCAATGCATTTCCTCGGACTTTCCGGAATGCCGCGTCGGATTTCGGACTATCCTGACGCTTTCGCCGGCATGAACCAGATTGCTTCGTTCGGAGCATATCTATCCGGCATCGGACTATTGATTTTCTTCGTCGGCGTCGTTCAAGCCTTTGTCCGGAAGACTCGGGCGGCCGATAACCCGTGGGGTGCCGGGGCTACCACGCTTGAGTGGTCGCTCTCGTCGCCACCGCCCTTCCACCAGTTTCAGGTCTTGCCTCGCATAAACTAGACGAGGGATATCAGACGTCGGGCGGCTTTCCGTCCGACGCTCCAGCTCGATGTTCTCGGCGGATCGGGCCGATCGCTTTGGTCTCGCTGCCTTCCAAAGCCTGCGTCCGCCGGAGACTCTTTCGATCATCCGCGTCGGGCGGCTCAGATATTGTCTATCTTGCGACCCTCTGTTGCTCCTGGGCGTTGCGCGGCAAAAACAAACCCGGCCGGCATGACATCCTAACAACCAGCGTGAAACCCAAGGACGGACCAGGCCAGCCGTCGGATACATCGTTACGAGAGCTTTCGCCTCGACAAAAAGATATATATAAAATATAGCTTTTGTGACGCGCGAGGTGTAAGGTCGCACAGACCAATTCAGTGAAGCCGTCATACCCCAGAGCCGGATGATGACCCATGTCGTCACAGACAATTGTATCAAGTGCAAATACATGGATTGCGTCGAGGTATGCCCCGTCGACTGCTTCTACGCCGGCGAGAATATGCTCGTCATTCACCCCGACGAATGCATCGACTGCGGCGTTTGCGTGCCCGAGTGTCCCGCCGAGGCGATCTTTCCCGATAGCGATCCGGCAGCGGAGCCGCACTGGCTTGAGCTCAATCGCGAATACGCCGCGCAATGGCCGAACATCGTCGCGAAGGGCGAGCCGCCAACTGACGCAGATTCCTGGAACGGCGTACGGAACAAATTCACCGAGTTCTTCAGCCCAAAACCAGGCGAAGGCCAAGAGACCTGATTCCAAATTGCCGTCCGCCGTCAAGGTCGCTGGTGGCGATCGGTCTGTTCTTTCCGCGACCAGAGGAGAAAACGAAGAATGTCCGAGACGAACACAGAAGCATCGATTGTCGACGTACGGCAGCTACCGCCCGCTCAGCGGCACCAGAAGATCTTTCAGCTCGTCAACGAGCTTACGATCGGCCGCTCATTCATTCTCGTGAACGATCACGATCCCAAACCACTCTACTACCAGCTAGAGGCCGAATATCCGAACCAATTCTCCTGGACTTATCTCGACCGTGGTCCGTCCGTCTGGCGCGTTGAGATTGGAAAGGTTCTCAAGGCTGCGTGAACTGACATAAGGGCGGGAGCGAAGGACAGCTACGCTCCCGTCCGATACGGAGGCGAGACCAAGCCATGATCGGAGTGCCCCTGTCGAGATGGACGATGACATACTTCTCGCTTGCGCTGATTGTGCTCATCGGCGCGGAACTGCTGATGGTTGCCGGGTTCGGCTATCCCAGCCAACCGCCTGAAGCTCCCGAGACGCTCGCGCTTGTTCATTTCGTCGCTGTCGGTTGGCTCAGCCTCCTGCTGTCTGGAGCGCTCATCCAGTTCGTTCCGGTTCTCGTTGCGAAGCCTCTGGCTTATCCCGAATTGCCCGCCGTTGCGCTCTCGTGTTTGGTAGTCGGACTGGCGAGCTTGGTCGCGGGATTCCTCGTCATGGCCGGGGCGCCCCTCGGCGCGTTGCCATGGCTTCCCTTCGGCGCAATCTGCCTGGCGACCGGCTTCGCATTGAACATCTGGAATCTCGGGCAGACCATACGGTCGGCCGGCCAGATCGGTCTGCCGGCGCGGTTCGTAACCGTCGGTCTCGCGAGCCTCGTGGGCGTCGTCATATTCGGAATGATCTTCGCCTTTGTACTCGGAGGGTGGTCGACAAATTCCGTCCTAGTTCGTCTGACCGCGCAAGGGATTCCGTTTCATGCCGGACTGGGCGTGGGTGGCTGGCTTACGTTCACGGCAATGGGGGTGAGTTACCGCTTGCTGGCTATGTTCATGCTGGCGCCAGAGGCCGAACATGCCAGCAGCCGTATAGCGCTGGTCTCAGGGGCCGCATCAATCCTCTTTCTCGCTGTCGGCGGACCAGTCTGCATCTTGATCGGGCAGAGTGTGAGCCACCCACTTCTCGTCGCACTCGCACTGGCGAACGTCAGCCTCGTCCTTTACGGCTTCGACATCGTCCGGCTCTATCGGGCTCGCAAACGGCGGACGCTCGAGCTCAACTCACGCATGGCAGCCTGGGCGCTCACTGGCCTTGGGATCGCCAGCCTGCTTTTAGTGGCATTGACGATCCTCGGCCCGATTGATCGATGGATCGGCGCAGTCACGTTTGTCGCCGCCTTCGGCTGGCTTACCGGACTGGGTCTCGCCAAACTCTACAAGATCGTTGCATTTCTTACCTGGCTCGAATGTTACGGTTCGCTGCTGGGCAAGCGCCCCACTCCACGGGTGCAGGATCTCGTCAACGAACCGCGTGCGAGGCCTCTGTTCTGGTTATATTTCGGAAGCGTTGGCGCTGCGTCCCTGGCGGCCTTTCTGAGTGCGCCGCTTGCATTCCGATTCGCGGCAATCGGGATACTCGTCGCTACTGTCGGAATATGCGTCGAGCTCGTTCTGATCCGCACCCTCAAGTCCGTATCCGAACCAATGTTGCCCCCGGGCGACCAACCGCGATCACGGTTTCTACTGCCGAGCCTGCATCGCTGATGATGATAAGGAGCTATCAATGACGCAAGTCCCTCGTGAGCTCGACGTACGTCCGATCCTGCGTGCTGGCGGAGAGCCATTTACTGTGATCATGGACGCGGTGAAGGAGCTCAAGCCCGGACAGCCGCTCCGGTTGCTCGCGACTTTTGAGCCAATCCCCCTCTACAGCGTGCTCGGCAAGAAGGGCTTCGGCCATACTGCACAAAAGCTCGGTGACGATGATTGGGAGATATTGTTCAGTCCGGGCGCGACCGCAGCCTCTCCTGTTCGGAGCGAACCGACCGGGTCGAACGCGAATGGCGCCATGACTCGAGAGTGGCCCGCACCCGCACGTCATCTCGACTGTCGCGATCTCGACCCGCCGGAGCCGCTGGTACGCTCGCTTGCCGCGGTGGAAGAGCTGCTGCCGGGCGAAGTTCTGAGCGTCCTCCTCTGCCGCGAACCCGTATTTCTGCTGCCGAAGTTGAGTGAGCGTGGGCACAAATGGCAAGGAGGATTCGAACCGGACGGAAAGAGTTTCAAGCTGCTTGTGCAAAAGAGCATTGGGTAGGAGGCAGCTCAATGTGCGATGCGAATGATCTTGTCGAGCGTGTCCGCGAAGCGCTTCGTGGCGTAATCGACCCCGAAATCGGATTCAATATCGTGGACATCGGTCTCGTCTACAGTATCGAGATGGAAGAGGGTGGGATCGCCAAAGTCTTCATGACGACAACCACGAGAGGCTGCCCGGCGACAAACTATCTGCGCGATGGCGCCGGCGAGGCGGCGCAATCTGTCGACGGTGTGCATGGGGCTGATGTCAGGCTCACGTACGATCCCCCGTGGACGCCGGACATGATGAGCTCTATGGCAAAAGAATACCTTGGGGTGACGCGATGACGATCCCGCGCCCTGGCTTCGATTACTCGACTTTGGCGCCGATCACTTCGCCGCAGGAACAGATCATTCTACTCCTGATCAGTTCGTTGCAACAACTCGCGGACGCTGGCGAAGTCGATGCTGCTTGTCGGGCTGCGGGCAAGGCCTGCGCGATCCTTCGCCACGCCGCTCCACGAGATGAGCGACGCTTTGACGCTCTGCTGCACCGCCTCGTGCGCCGTCTGTGAGCGATCGAGCAAGGGAACTCGCTTACAACTTGCAAAACATGCAGGCGAAGCGTATCTTTCGTGCGATTTACTGTTTTGCTGCGGGACCGGTCCAGCGGATCCGCCGAGGATTTTTCATGAGACTCACGAACTTCACCGATTTCGCGCTTCGGCTTCTGATGTATGCCGCGGCTCACGAAGACCGGTTGATTACGATCGAGGAAACGTCCGAAGTCTATAATATCTCGCGCGCGCACCTCATGAAGATCACCAACAGCCTGACAAGAGCGGGTTTTCTCAAGGCAGTACGTGGGCGTTCAGGTGGACTGACATTGGCGAAGCCACCACGTAAGATCCGGTTAGGGGACGTCGTTCGGGTCACAGAGCCTGATTTTGCGCTGGTTGAATGCTTTGCGACCGGCAATCAGTGCATCATTACGCGCTGCTGCCGGTTGCGCGGGATTCTTGACGAAGGGCTCGATGCGTTTAGCGCTGTCCTGGATAAGTACACCCTGGCGGATCTGATGCTCAGGCCGAAGGATTTTGGTGTGCGGCCTGCAGCCTGATCCTGCAATGCGCGCCCCGCGAACATTTCGTCGCGAAATCGAGGCCGGGGCCGCCGAGCGATAGCGTGGCTCTTTTGATTTGACCTGAGTCAGTCTGAGAGCACGCAGGCAGTATCAATGCCGTGGTCTCCGGCCAAAGAAATCGCCCGGATCCCGGGATCCTCGCTCGGCCCGTTGGGATCAGTCAGTCGAAGCACCAGCCAGAATCAAAAAAATCCCACGGCAGAGGCCCAGGGAGGACGGGGCATACCGTGGGATCGACCGCGTGCAGGCCAGGGCTTGAGAACCCCACACGCGACAGGCACCAGGCGACGCGCGAATCGATCACGGAGCCGCCTGCGCAAGCCTTAAGCCGAGATGATCTCCCAGATTGGTCGGCTGCTGCGCGGTTGGCGGTAATCGCCATCCAATCGCGGAGAAGCCCCTTCTCTTCCCTCGAGAACGATGCCCTGCGTTTGACGTCTTCGAGAGAGTCATCAGGATGGCACCGTTCAAAATCCGCGCGGATCAATGATTCGAGACGCTCCTTCTCCGGCGCGTTTGCGACGCGCACATGGTGGTGAGAATTGCTCAACAAGTCGACCGCCATTTCGCGTCTTCGCCTGCGTGTTCCCGTTCAGGCATACGGTTGATCTCCTCCGACGATCCGTTCGTGGTGGTCGAGTTCAGCACCCTTCTTTCGACCTCAGCGAAAAGGGTCTGGATATGGCGCAGCAGACCTTCAGCACGATCGTCCAGAACAAGCTTCTGAAGAATGGCGTGAAAGTAGGGTTTCAGGATCTTCCCGGTAATGCCGCGCTCGGCGCACATCAGGTCGATGATATTCTGCTCGAGCAGTGAAAGGTCATCACTCAACGTCGCCAAATCGAGAATGCGGCTGAGGGAGCGCTCGACACCTCCCCAGTTTGAGCGCGAAATATGGGTCAATACGTTGCTGATATGCGGGTGCGCTCGAAAGGCCGCGACGATCCGGAACGCCAGCTCCGCCGTTGAGAGCTCAGCGGGCTGCTTGATCCGGGTCAGATCGGTCGCCAGCGGTGCGTATCCGTTGCGCAGGATCGCGACATCGGCGGTTCGAAATCCGATGCCGCGTTTCAGTCGCGACGAGCCGGCCATGTATTGACCCTCAGATTGAAAGATATATCGTCAATACATCTTTTTGTCCTGTCAGCAAGAACAATATGACCCAAACCCTCGATCTACCCGGCGACGACCTCGATGTCGCAAAAATGCCGGGCCATTGGTTGCTTGCCCGCCTGGGCAAGCGCGTGCTGCGTCCCGGAGGTCTCAGGTTGACCGAGGTGCTGCTCGACGGCTTGGCCATCAGAACGAATGACGAGGTCGTCGAATTCGCGCCAGGTTTGGGGGTAACGGCCCGTATGATCATGCGACGCGGTCCGCGCAGCTACATTGGTGTGGAATGAGACGCAAAGGCAGCGCGCTAGGCGGCCAGCAAACTGCCGATAGATCCGAAAACATCCGTTGTCGTTGGACAGGCCGATCGGACGACGCTGCCGTCCACATGCGCCTCGGTGATTGTCGGCGAAGCCATTTTGAGCATGAACACCGCGGAACGTCAGCGTCTCATTGTAGCGGAGGCTTTTCGACTCCTTCAGCCAGGCGGCCGCTACGGCATTCACGAACTCGCCGTCGTCCCAGACAATATTACGGCCGACCAACGCCTCCGGATCGAACAGGCGCTCTCATCCGTGATCCATGTTGGCGCCCATCCTCTCCCCGCCGGCGAGTGGAGAAGTCTACTTGAAGCCGTTGGCTTCAGCGTGGTCGAGATTGGCTACGCGCCGATGCATCTCCTCCGCCCCCTGCGACTATTGCAGGACGAGGAACTCCTGGGAGTGCTGAGGATCGTTAAGAATCTTGCCGTCGACCCCACTGCGAGACGGCGGGTTCTGGCAATGCGGTGGTTATTCGAACGATATCGACGGAATTTGAGCGCGATCTATATTGTCGCTCGAAAGGACCATTCGTAGCCAATGTCGCCCGGCGAGGGCGGCAATCACGGACGAACTCGTGTCAACCACACAGCGTCAAGGAACTTTCGATTCGCGCCGGACATATCCCGGGTGCTGAAAACGTTCCTTGGGCGACCATCGTCAACGATGACGGAACATTCAGGCCGGTCAACGAGTCGCGCGATTTATGCAGCCAAAGGCGTCGACGGCTCGCAACCGGTCGTTACCTATTGCCGGATCGGCGAACGGTCGAGCCACTTCTGGTTCGCGGTGAAACGGATCCTTGGCTACGATGTCCGCAATTGTGATGGCTCGTGGACCGAATATGGAAACGTGGTCGGTGTGCCAGTGACGAATAGAAGTGGAACGATCTGGCTTGGGAAATGACGACCGAAGAGTCTCAATAAGCGGGTCGCGCGATCTCTGAAATTCAGATACCTTGATTGTCGACAGAGAGATCGCCGTCTCCAATCGAGACCGGTCATCGTCATCATCAGGCGGAGTGCGTCAAGGTAGGTTGTCATGCCGAAACACAGCAAGGCGGAAACCATCGCTGCTGCCTATGGCGTCGTTTCAGATGCCAATTTTCGTTCGGTCGTTCCACCGATCTATCTATCCAGCACATTCGCGTTCTCCGCTTACGGATGTGGTGGTCGATATGAGTACTCCCGTAGCTCGAATCCAAGTCGAGATCTTTTGGCGGAGGCGCTCGCCAAGCTCGAGGGAGGTGCCGGGGCGGTCATAACTTCATCCGGGATGGCAGCAGTTGACCTGATATTGTCCTTGGCGCGGCCTGGCGACCTTGTCCTTGCGCCGCACGACTGCTACGGCGGCACGTATCGCCTACTTTCGGCCCGCAGAAACCGAGGGCATTTTGACGTTGCCTTCGTCGACCAGGGCGACGTGGTCGCTCTTACCGCGACACTTGCGCGCGGTCCTAAACTGGTCTTCGTTGAGACGCCGAGTAACCCCCTCATGAGAGTGGTGGATATTCGCGAAATCGCTCTGCGTGCCAAAGCGGCCGGCGCGAAGATCGCGGTCGACAATACATTCCTGTCACCTGCACTTCAGCAGCCGATCGCGCTTGGCGCTGATTTCGTCCTCCACTCCACGACCAAATACATCAATGGACATTCGGACGTGGTCGGCGGCGCCGTTGTCGCTGCAGATCCTTCCGATGTTGCGGAGCTGATGGCTTGGGCAAACATCGCCGGGACAATCGGCGCACCGTTCGACGCGTATATGACGCTTCGCGGTCTCCGGACGCTGTTTCCGCGTATCAAGCTTCAGCAAGAGAACGCAATGAGCATCGCGAGGTTCCTTGCACAGCATCCTGCAGTTGCTCGCGTTCACTATCCCGGTCTCGCGACGCATCCCGGCCACGGCTTAGCTGCTTCACAACAGAAAGGCTTCGGTGCGATGTTGAGCTTCGAATTGCGCGGTGGTGTCGATTCCGTGCGGGAGTTCGTGGGCGCCGTGGAGGTTTTTACGCTTGCGGAGTCGCTCGGCGGAGTAGAGAGCCTGGTTGCTCATCCTGCGACGATGACCCACTGCGATATGGGGGCGGAGGCCCGGCACATCGCTGGTATCAGCGACTCCCTCCTTCGTCTCTCAACCGGCATCGAGGCCGAAAGCGACTTGATCGCGGGCCTTGAGCGCGGCCTTGCCGCGGTTGAACGGGCGTTGAAATTATAGAGCTTTTGACATGAAATCTGAGTTCGACCGGACGACCGCTCTGCTTGGGAAGGCCATCACCGGTACCACGGGGATGCTCGATCCTCCACAAAGCTAAGACCGTGCGATCACTCCGTTTCGCGCCCACAGTTTGACGATGGATGCCTCGTGTCCGGCTCTTCGCTGTCGCTGGAGTTTCGCGGAAGCGTTGGTTCGGACGAGCGATCAAGTCCGAAATAGGCAGGGTCGACTTCATGCATGTAGCATGGCGGTGATGCATACTCGCTCTGGACGGGACTGTCATCAGCATCATCGTGCCGGTCGAAACAACCTGTTTGAATCTTACCCTTTCCGATCATCAGATACTGACCTCCGTTGCGAACAGACGCCATTCATGCGCGGGTGACGACAACGCGCGGCCGAACGTCCACACGTCAATGCTATGGCATTTGTCGGGGGGCCGTTCTCGCGACAACTTAAAGAATTCGGCCTTAAGCCGGATGGAGACCTCCATGTGGGTTTCGTCAATGCTGCCAGCAAGTATTTCAGGGAGCTCGATTTGCGAGAACAAGATCTCTACGCTGTGCTGCCGTGCATTGATCACAGACGCAAAGCCTTGGTAGACCTCCGGAGAGACTAGGTCGCTGAGCAGGCGTAGATCCCCGGCATGGAATGCTGCAACGATCTCCTCATAAGCAGCCAGCCTTTCGTCAAGAAAGGCTTCAATCGTTCCGCTACCATCGCGCCGAATGATCTCGCGTATGAGCGCCTCGATATCTGGAGCTACCGTCGTCCCCGTCAGCAGCAGGGCTCTCCGAGCATCGACTAGCGAGTTACCCCGCCGCGCTTCCCTTTCGACCGTTGTTGGCAGCGACTGATGCTCGTTCCAGTCGTATATATTCAAGAGGACCCAGAGCACACATATCAGCGAGATAAGTCCCGAACCGTCGACGTCCTGAGACATCTTACCCTCCTGCTCGCGGCCCACGCGATCCCCCTACCGTGAGCAAAATCGGATGTTGCTTTTCACTCAACGAGTTCGCGCTGGTTCCATGCGTCCGCTGGTGGGTCGAACCCCGCCGAACGAGGACGACCTCTCCGATGACCGCAAGCGCGATCTCTTCCGGTGTACGTGCGCCAATATCGATTCCTGCGGGCGCCCGAATGCGATCGAGCGCCGACGAATCAAATCCGGCTGAGCGCAGATACTCGGCCACAAGGGCAGTTCGTTTCCGACTGGCAATTAGCGCTATGTAACCGACGTCGCTGCCGAGCAGACGACGCAGCGATTCATGGTCACCGCGATGCTGGGTCGCAATGACCACGAAGTCACCCGCCGTCGGCGTCAGTGCGTCGTAGGCGGGGTCGTCGGCAACTATGCGAAATGCATCCGGGTATCGATCCTGCGAGGCCATGGGATCGTTGACAACGACGTCGAACGACATTAACGCCCCCAAGTGACACAAGCACTCGGCCACGCGTCCATGACCGAGAATCCAGAGCTTGGGACGTGGAACAATGGGCTCGACGTAGACACGCATGCTTCCACCACATGGCATGCCCGCACCGAGCACCTCGTCGTCCAGATCTACATCGACGATTTGCGGATGTTCAGATTCGAACGATTCGAGGGCTGCATGTGCGATGGTTGATTGGGCGCATCCCCCGCCGACCCACCCACAAATGAGATCTCCTTCAACGTCCAACACCGCCTTGGCACCGGCTCGTGCCGATGTGGAGCCTCTCGCTTCAACGACAACGCAGAGAGCGAAGGGTTCTCTCGCCGCGATCAGTTCTGCGGTCACGGCGAGAATGTCCGTTCCAGCGAAATCGACAGTTCGCTTGCTTGTTGCCATCGCCGCGTGTCCTGGCGTCGGCCAAACGCGGCAAGTCCAGAGCGGACGTCCGCCATCAACATGGCCTTTGTATTTTAATCATTTCCTACAACCGTGTAGCAAGCAAATGAATTTAATAGCTATATTAATGCAACTAAGCTGCTAGATGCTTGTGGAGGCGGTGATATGGACGTCGAGCTCGCGCGTACCTTTTTGGAGATTGTCAGAACGCGCAGTTTTATTCGCGCAGCCGAACAGCTGAATGTGAGCCAAACTGCCGTCAGCGCTCGTGTCCGAACGCTGGAGGAGCGACTTGGTCGTCCCTTGTTTGTTCGGAACAAAAACGGCGCGTCACTCACGCCGGCGGGCGAGCAATTCCTGCGTTACGCGCCAATGTTCGTTCAGTTGTGGCAAAGGGCGCGGCATCAGGTCGCGGTGCCACTCGGCCGACGAGCAGTTTTGACCATTGGTGGTGAGTTGAGCCTCTGGCATCCTTGGCTCATTGAGTGGCTTCACTGGATGCGCCGTTCTGCGCCGGATGTCGCGCTTCGCGTTCAGGTCGACGTTCCGGATAGCTTGACCAACCAGGTCTCGACGGGCGCACTCGATCTTGCGGTGATGTATGCACCGCAGCATCGGCCTGGCGCGCGTGTCGAGCTGCTGCTGGAAGAAAAGCTGGTTCTTGTTGCGACCAACGCCGACAGGCAGCCGCTGGACAACTACGTGTACGTCGATTGGGGACCGGACTTTGCTCAGCATCACGAGTTGAGCTTCCCGGAAGATAACAATCCCGGTCTCTTTGTGGGCCTTGGACCGCTCGCGTTGACCTACATACTCGAGGCCGGTGGCTCGGGCTATTTTCGACAACGTGTCGTTGCCCCCTACGTAGCTGCAGGAAAGCTCCACCTTGTCAGTGGTGCTCCCAGCTTTTTCTATCCCGTTTATGCCGTTTGCTCGGCGCAGAGCGACAATGAATTGATCAACTTGGCCCTTGATGGTCTGCGAAGCATCGCTGCGGCTGACCAGATAGACCGCAGATCCATGATTCCAGGGCCGATTGCTATGTGATGCTCTCCGCGCCCATACACCTCATCAGAACTGATGCGTTTGGTGCGTCACGTCCGCGCTTGACTATAGCGTTTCGAAAGTAGCGGAAATTCAAGCGGTTAGTTCGCCGCGGCGAGACCTGCGTTTTACGTCCACAGGACCGCGGCAATCATTCCAACCAACGTCAAGACAAGGCCTGCGACCAGCATCGGCACAAGGCTACTGCCCGAGTAAGGGTTCGTCGGCTCCTGCTCATTCACGTGTTGCACTTTATGCCTCATACTTTGTCCCTTCGCGTTGACGCCTGAAGATCTGTCGTCCCAGCGGAGCACCGAGCTGCTGGTGCAGGTGCTTGACCATCGGAGTAGCGAGATCGCGTTAGCGAGCGACGCGCTGTCAGACCGTAGCGCTGCTTATCCCAGTCTCATGAGATCTGAGCCCCCTCGAATTCTGCTGCTGAGTGACGTCACGGCGCCCTCGTAAATAGGTATTCTAAATGTATATTTATAGGAGTATAGTCCCCTGGCAAAGTCAAATCTTCGAGGGCTCCCAAATGTCAGATCCTTGGCTCCCCACCCTGACGACAGCGTCCCCCCAGGCCGGTTTCGAGCTTGCGGTTAAGCTCTCCAGAATCGGCGTGAAGTTGACGCAGCCATCAGACCAGGTAAGGTCACATTTGCGCGCTGCCTACGAGCAAGATTCCTCGCAGCTCATATCCGCTTCTCACGTCATTGCCGTGCACTTCCAGACGATCGCCGCTGCCAATAATTGGTGGAGATAGGTTCTGGACCAGTCGAGCCTCCCCTTATCCAGGCGCGGCGGCAGCGCCAGTGCTGGAGTCTGTCCGTATCTCTTCAGTTTGACGTTTGGACGTATCAGCATCGTCGATGATGGAGTCTCCTTTGGATACCGAGCTTGCCCGCACCTTTCTGACGGTGGTCGCTTCCGGAAACTTTATCGCCGCGGCCGAACGACTGCATGTTAGCCAGTCTACCGTCAGCACTCGCATTCAGACGCTCGAAGACCAGCTCGGCTGCACGTTGTTCGTGCGCAACAAAGCTGGTTCAACGCTAACGCCGGCTGGACGTCAGTTTCAGCGCCACGCATCGACTTTGGTGCGAACTGTTGAACAGGCACGACAAGACATCGGCATCCCGAAGAATTTTGATGGCGCCCTGGTGGTCGGCGGTCGCATCGGCCTTTGGGAGGAATTCCTTCTACGCTGGTTGCCACTCATGCGGGAAGCCAATCCCAGAATATCTCTTCGCGCTGAGAGCGCTCTCGAACCGGAGTTGATGCAGGGGCTCGTTGAAGGTCATATAGATATCGGCGTGATGTACACGCCGCAAAGCCGACCGGGCCTTAAGGTCGAACTACTGTTCGAGGAGCAACTCGTTCTCGTGTCCTCGAATCCCAAGAGTCCTCCGGAGCCGCAGGACGGCTACGTATACGTCGATTGGGGGCCAGAGTTTTTCTCCCGCCACAGCGCCGTTTTCCCGAGCTTCGGTGGTCCATCGTTGACTGCAAATGTCGGATGGCTCGGGCTGCAACACGTTCTGGAAAACGGCGGCTCTGGATTTTTTGCCCGCCGTATTGTCGAGCCGTTCCTTAGGTCGGGCCGGCTTCATCTGGTTGCCGGCGCACCGGAATTCTCGATGCCGGCCTATGTCGTCTATCCGCAGGATCGGCAAGACGACTATTTATTGCATGCCGTGGATATCATGCATGGAATTGCCCGGCGACAGCCAACGCGTGTTGTAGAAAAGCGAGCCGGTAGGCGCGAAATCGCGTAGGTCGTGTCGACTCACCATGGCCTAGCCTCCGCGCGCGGCTGCTCGAAGAGCCGAAGCGCCGATATACAAAAGACATGGGTTGCCATCATGGGCGGGCGGCTTGTTGTCGAAGCAGGTTAAGCGCCGCATGTGCGCTCGTTCGCCTGATCCGCAATCAGCTTCTCTTTCGCAGCCGGCCTTCCGCAAGAGCAGATGCAATGCCGAGGACCAGTATCGATGCTACGATCTCCGCTGTCGCTCCAAACCCGAATGCAAGGATCGTCGCCACGCCGACGGTGAAGAATAACGCGATCGTAAAGCCCGTGTCGGCGATCAGCCGCCGGACGCTGTAGAGAAAGGCGATCGTCGCCTTGTCTGGTCGCATCGCAGAGGCCTATTGAAAAAGTTTCATGGCATTGATCAAGGTCTGGAAGATGCCTGCGAGCAGCGGGATGCCTACAAAGCTCCAAACCAGAACCAGGTTGAGTGTAGTGGTTTTGGATGTTGCGCCGTGTCGCATTGATCTCATCCTCCCGAGGGACAGCTGCTTGCCGCGACTATGGCTGCAATCTCGTTGGCGCGGTAAGTCGATTTGATCGCGGTCATTGACTGCGTAATCCGATAGGCGAACCATCTCAGTAGCGTACGAGAATGGATCTGTTCTGACGGCGATGTGGTTTGCACGTTCGTCTCCCTGTGCGAAGCTGGAAACTTAGGCGCGAGCTGGCTCAATTCCGGGAGCCTCGTCCTGCATATGATGTCGCTTGTCGACTGCCCGGACGGAGAGATTGGCAAGAAAGCCGACGACGAGAAGTCCCGCCATAATGTACATGGTCGTGTTGTAAGCCTGGGCCTTGGGTACGCCATGCGTCACGTTGTATTCGCGGATGTAGTTGATCAACACCGGCCCAGCGATGCCGGCAGCCGACCAGGCCGTAAGAAGGATGCCGTGAATAGCGCCGACGTAGCGCGTTCCGAACATGTCGCGCAGATACGCAGGGACGGCGGAGAAGCCTCCGCCGTACATGCTGACGATGATGAGAAAGCAAAGCACGAAGAGCGCGACATTGCCACCGGCGCCCGCATACGGCACTGTCACGTAGAGTGCGAAACCAAGTGCCATGTAGACGAAATAGGTGTTCTTGCGCCCGATGAAGTCCGACAGTGAGGCCCAGCTGAAGCGGCCGCCCATGTTGAACAGACTCATCAACCCAACCAGCCCGGCGGCCGCGAGCGCAGTGATGTGGCCCGGGAACATCTCCTGACTCATCGCCGAGGCCTGGCCCAGCACGCCGATGCCTGCGGTGGTATTGCAGAACAGTACGATCCAGATCAGCCAGAATTGCGGTGTCTTGAGTGCCTGATAGACGAACACGTCATTCTTCGTGACCAGCTTGGTGGCAGCGGCAGGAGGGACGTAGTGCTCTGGTTTCCACCCCGGTGCCGGCACGCGCACAATTGCGGCTCCCACCATCATGAAGACGAAGTAGACGCAGCCGAGCGTGATGAACGTGCCGAGCACGCCGACATCGGTCTTGCTCGCGAACTGGCCCATCAGCCAGACAGATAGCGGCGAGGCGATCAGAGCACCGCCGCCAAAGCCCATGATCGCCATGCCCGTGGCCATTCCGGGACGGTCAGGAAACCATTTCATCAGTGTCGAGACCGGCGAGATGTAGCCGATACCGAGGGCACAGCCACCGATCACGCCATAGCCGAGATAGATGATCCAGATGCTGTGAAGGTAGACGCCGAGGGCCGATATCAGGAACGCGCTTGCCCAGCATGCGCCGGCAGTGAACATCGCCTTGCGCGGGCCGCCTTCCTCGACCCAACGTCCAAATAACGCTGCCGACAGCCCAAGGAAGACCATCGCGATGGAGAATATCCATCCGAGGTCGGTAAGCTTCCAGTCGGCTGGAGACGATTGCGTGACGCCGAGAAGCCGTGTCATTGGAAGGTTGAACACGCTGAACGCGTAAGCCTGTCCAATGCAAAGATGCACACAGAGCGCAGCGGGCGGAACCATCCATCGGCTGTAGCCGGGATGGGCGATCGTATGTTCGCGGTCGAGAAATCGTAACAGGGACCGCGAGCGTAGCCCCGGACTGTCGACCGTCGTCGTCATCTATTCCTCCACCGAGATCGCTTCTCTTTGAAGGGCACTTTGAGCACCCGAGCGATTGCGCGCGTTAACGCTATGAGTGGAGAGAATTTTTGACAAACGAATAATATCGACGGACGATATCGATGTTTTCGATATATCGTTTCGGCGGTGTTTCGTCTTTCGCCGCGCCTCTCCGCTGAACACCCAACTGATTGGCAGCTGCTTGAGCGCTCGAACTGTCACCGCATCGCTAAAATGCGATGCATGGTGTCGTCGGGATGGGAGCGTACGTGAAGCCGACGGGACAACAAGACGAGCACCGGCCGCGAGGCGCCTTGCCTGTCTATCCGCACCAAGTCGGTGCAGTCGGATCAACCGAAAATATGACCGTGCGTAGTCAGATCAAACAGCATCGACATTCCGTTCGCAATGACTGTTCGCACCAACACAAGCGCGCGCAGATTACGGCATAGGCGGACACGACCAACACGACGTTCAACATAGCAACGAGACGCTGGACCGATCTGAGAGGGAAGGTTTAGCGCCTCATGTCGGATGTTCCCCTGAGGCGTCCCGAGGCGGTCCTGCAAGGACAGAAGCCGCCAACCCCAACGTGGAAAACAGAACAAAATCTCTACTCAGCCTTCCGTGCGCCAGGCTGACGATCACCGCAAATGCCAGGGCGCAAACAATAAATCTTTCGGAATCGTCAAATGCAGCAGTGGGCACCAGCCGAATAAAACTGATGGCGATCATTGCCGAAAGTGCGATACCGCCAAGCCAGCCGAACTCTATCAAGGCCTGGAAAATAGAATTGTGCGGTGGGAACCCTCTCATGCACGAATACTTCATGAATCCGTCAAGACCAAAACCAAACAATCCCGAGCGGGGGATCAAGTAGAAAGAGTCCTGCCAGAGCGCCTTTCGCTCTGCGAACGAATTCTTCATATTGACTTCCATCAAGCAGCTCGGCAGGGATCCGTCTCGGAGTTTTGATGCGGGAAGGGCTGCAGGCGGCGGCAAGGTCTTGCTTCGGTAGACGGTCTTTTCTGTCATGAACCCTACCAAGACGGGTATCTTGTCAAGCCGGACGAGAGTTCCGAATGCCGCTCCGAAAAGGATGCTTGCGGTGATCATCGATATGTAAACGCGCTGCTTCCTGGCGCTCAGCAGCCAACAAAGTCCCAGAGTCAGCAAGAGGGATGCAAACGTGAATCGGACCAAGGCCGCTGCAAAAACAGCGCTTGTTACAAATAGCAGTGCCGAACCGAGCACGGCCTGTTTTTTCGTCAGTTCTTGAGTCGTGACGGCAATAACGAAGAAGGCAAGAGCCGTTAAGAAGTGCGTGCCAGCGGCGTCGTTGCCGAAAACGATCGGCTTCCCTTCCGGGACCGGCCACTGCTCGTAGATCGCGTATACTGTTGCGAAAGCCCCAATAGTTGCAATCAGCAGGCTGGTAAATCCGAACGACATCCGCATGCGATCTGTCGGAATGACGGATCTACAAACCGGATATGCGGCAAGCGAAACAACGAAGATTGCAGTCTCTTTTATGCCAGCGGTTAGGCCGTTCATCGCAAAGGATGCAGTAACCGCGAGAACAAGGCCCCCGAACAAGTAGTCCAAGTGGATCAACCTGATGGACCTGAAGCTCGAAATGAGAATAGCGGCCTCGCAAGATACGAGGAACAAGCCGCTAAAGGTTGAGTTCCCGGCCACCCCGGCAGCGCTGAAGACGATGATAAAAACAGTGTTGACCGAGAAGAGAATCGCAAGCGCCGCTCCGACTAGCGATCCGCCGCGAAGAGTAGCCAGTCGTCCCACGCTTAGCGCCCCCAGCTCAATCTTGCTGTTCCAAAACAAGAAGAATCTTGCATCACAACCCCTAGCAGGGTCAACCCAAGGTAGCCCACGGGGCCAAGTTCCATGATCTTCCTCCGATAAAGTGGACGGATTAAGCAGCTTCTAGCTCCATCTCGATCGGGACGATATATCCGATGGCGGAATCGAGCCGGGTTCGATTGTAGAAGCCTTTGATGAAGGCGAAAATATCACGCCAGGCCCCGGCGCGGGCTTGGTATTGACAACGATGAACGAGCTCGGCCTTGAGAGTATGGAAGAAGCTTTCCATCGGGGCATTGGTAGCGGTCGGCCTTACGGCTCATCGATGCGACAAGGCCCGTGGCTGCAAGGGCTGCGCGATTTCGTGTGCGGCATACTGCGCGCCACGATTGGAATGATGGATCAGTCCTGCAGCGAGCCGCTGCTGGCGGTTCGCCATCCGTCAGCGCGGAGGAGACGAGTTCGACCCGCATGTGGTCCCGCATCGCCCAACCGACGATCTTGCGGCTGAAGAGGTCCAACGGCGGCCAGCTACAGCCAGTGCCCCACGACCTCTATCTGTGCTAGACAGACGTGGTGGGTTACGCTTCGCTGAGCACCTTACGGAATCGAGTTCGTGGAGGCTTCATGCGACGCGCTACCTTCGTCAAGGCGTTCATGCTCGCAACGGCATTGCTCGCGATCACGCCCGCTTCAGCCGAAATCCGCATCATCCAAAGCCCGGGCGGAGAGGTCGGGCCGTTCCTCGACCTGTTCGAGAGTGTGCGCGAGAGCGGGGAGCGCGTGGTGATCGACGGTCCGTGCCTCTCCGCCTGCACGCTGGTGCTGAGCATCGTGCCGGGCGAGCGCATCTGCGTCACGAAACGCGCCGTGCTCGGCTTCCATGCGGCGCGTTCGGTCGACCGGCGCGGGCGCTTCTACGCCGAGCCGGAAGCGTCTGAGGCGGTATTGCAAGCCTATCCTTATCCGGTGCGTAACTGGATCAGCCGCCGAGGCGGTCTCACCTCGCGGTTGCTCTTACTCAGGGGTCGCGACCTCGCCGCGATCTATCCGCGCTGCCGATAACGGATTCGACGGCATCGCGTTGCTCGCGAACTTGCTGACGCGATGTCCTAGAAGAAGTTCTGGATCATCTGCGCCAATTCCAGGCTCGCGCAGATGAGCATGCCCCAAAGTGCGAAGTTGATTTGTAGCGCCGCCACCATCGGTCGCTCCCTTCCAAGTCGCCCCCAACCCAGCTTGTAGTATTTATGAAGGAATGATTACCCGATTTCGGCGCGGAGTTCACAGCCTAATATTGCGCCAGTTGTTGTGCGTTGCGGTCCGCACGATTTCACGAAGCAGCCTCACTTCTCCCGTAAAATCGTACAAATCAAGAATTCTCATGTTCAGCCATGCTGGCCTCGTCGGTTCTGTTAAGTTCCATTTGACCGGCGCGGTGCAAACCAGCTCACGCGGATTGTGCGCATCGCGTGCCGCGCATCCGCACATGAAATGACAGCTTCGGGCGTGCCCCTCTCCCACTACTGAGAGAGGGGATCGCCGTTTGGCGCATCAGGCGATCGCGCCTGTCACATTCCTTCCGCCGGGCAGTTCACCATCCAGGGGATGCCGAACTTGTCGACGCACATGCCAAAACCCCTGGCCCAGAACGTCTTGCTGAACGGCATGGTCACGGTGCCGCCGTCGGCGAGCGCATTGAACTTGCGCTCGGCTTCCGCCGGATCGGTCAGCGTGACCGAGATGGAAAAGCCCTGCGGTTTGTGAAAGTGCTCGGGTGGCGCGTCGGAGCCCATCAGCACGCTTCCGCCGGGCAGCGACATCCGCGCGTGCATGATCGTCTTCTCGCGGCCGGCGGCGCCCGGCATGTCTGCCGGCGCGTCCGAGACTCGCATCATGGCATCGATCTTGCCGCCAAGAACCTTGGCGTAGAAGTTGAACGCTGCTTCGCAGGTGTCCTGATAGAACAGATACGGATTGAGCATCGTTTCTCTCCTCTTCGTTTCCTCTTCGTTTCCTTGGGCGATGTGAGAGCGTTACTTCTCGGTGAGCTTCTTCAAGCTGTCGAGGCCGGCCTCGAAGTCCTTGCCGATCATGCTGTCCATGTTGATAAAGACCTGCATGACCTTGGACATGAACGGGGCAGGACCGTACATCGCCCATGTGACCAGTGTGGCATCGCCTTGCGGCACAAAGGTGAACTCGGCGGTGTTGTGCCCCTCGAAGGGACGCTCGAAATCGAGCTTGATGCGCAGCTTTGACGGTGTGTTCGCCTCGAGAATCTCCATATGGCCGGCGCCGACATTGTTGTTGCCGTCCCAGGCATAGGTCGCGCCCTTGCCTACTGCAGTTCCGCCGAAGGTGCGCTTCATGGCGGGATCGCGGCCTTCATAGGGCGACCACCCCGTCCATCGGTTGAAATCTGCAACCAGTGGATAAATCGCATCGGCCGGCGCGTTCACGGCGAGCGAGCGCTCGACACGGAACGTGTCGGGCTTGGTGAGGGCGAAGACGAGCACGGCCACAATTCCGACCGCAAGCATGATGGCGACGATGGCAATGGCTTTCAGCATGAATGGCTCCCTGGATACGTGCTTAGGACGAAGGGGGATGGCCGGGGCCGACAGGAGGTAGATGATTTTTTTGCCTCATTATCCGGTTGTCATTCCGGGGCGATGCGAAGCATCGAGCCCGGAATCCATCGAGCTCCCATCTCTGAGGATGAATGGACTCCGGGCTCATCGCTTCGCGATGCCCCGGAATGACGCCAGCTAACGCGCGCTCGCTCCCTTCGGCTGGCTTTCCCGGATCAGGCGATCAATGTGCATGCGGATATGGGCGGCTTCCGCCGAGGTGTTGGCGAGCGCGATGGCGCGGTCGAAGGCGATACGGGCTTCGTCGTTGCGGCCGAGCTGCATCAGGAAGGCGCCACGCACGCCGTAGAAATGGAAATAGTTGGCAAGCTTCGGCGCCAGCGGCTCGATCAGCTCGAGCGCAGCTTGCGGCCCGCGCACCTTGGAGACAGCGACCGCGCGGTTGAGCGTCACCACGGGCGAGGGCTGCACCACCTCGAGCGCGCCATAGAGCAGGTCGATCTGCGCCCAGTCGGTTTCCTCTGGTGTCGGCGCGCGGGCATGCAGCGCGGCGATCGCGGCCTGGATCTGGTAGGGACCGCTGCGGCGATGGCGCATCGCCTTGTCGATCAAAGCGAGGCCTTCCGCGATCATGCTGCCGTTCCACAGCGAGCGGTCCTGATCTTCCAGCAAGATGAGCGAGCCGTCCGCGGCGAAGCGCGCGGCGCTGCGCGCATGCTGCAACAAGATAAGCGCCGTGAGCCCCATGATCTCCGGCTCGCTCTGGAATAGCCGTAGCAGCAGCCGCGCCAGCCGGATCGCTTCCTCGCAGAGCGGCTTCCTGATCTCGGCGGTATCGCCGCTCGCCGAATAGCCCTCGTTGAAGATCAGGTAGATCATCGCGGCAACGCCGGCGAGCCGCTCGGAGCGCTCGACCGCGCCGGGCGTTTCGAACGGCGTCCCGGCCTCTGCGACCTTGGCCTTGGCGCGCGTGATGCGCTGCTCCATCGCTGCGTCCGAGACCAGGAAGGCGCGCGCGATCTGCTTCACCGTGAGGCCCGAGACAATCCGTAGCGCGAGCGCGATCTGCTGCGTCGCCGGCAGCTGCGGATGGCAGCAGATGAACATCAGCCGCAGGATGTCGTCGCGGTAGTGCGAGCCGTCGAGCCGCTCAGCGAGCGCGCCTTCGGCGTCGTCGAGATCGGAGATCGCATGGTCGTCCTCGGGCAGCGGCTGCTGCTTGCGGGCGCGGCGTACCTCATCGATCGCAACGTTGCGACCGACCATGATCAGCCAGGCGGCGGGATCGCGCGGCGGCCCGTTCTGCGGCCAGGTTTTCAGCGCGCGCAGGCAGGCGTTCTGGAACGCCTCCTCCGCCGTATCGAGATCGCGGAAATAGCGGAGCAGCGCGCCGACCGCCTGCGGACGCGCCGAGGTCAGCGCGGTCTCGATCCAGGCAGTGTCGGTCTCGCTCACGACAGGTTTCCTCCCGGCCGGAACACACCAACAGGACGCACTTCATAGGCGCCGCCGGGATTGGCCGCACCGAGATCGCGCGCGACGTCGAGCGCTTCGTCGAGATTCTTGCAATCGACGATGTAGAAGCCGAGCAACTGCTCCTTGGTTTCGGCATAAGGACCGTCGAGCACCAGCGGCGGGTCTTCCTTGCGCAGCGTCGCCGCCGCCGTGGTCGGCAGCAGCCGCGCCACCGGTCCGAGCCGGCCCTGCTTCGCAAGACCTTCCTGAACCACGGCAAGCTTCTTCATCACGGCCTCGTCCTGGTCCTTGCTCCAGGAGCCGACGAAGTCCTCGTCGTGATAGCAAAGGATCGCATAAAGCATGGGCAGCACCTTCCCTGAACTCTTGTTGTGAAGACGATCCACTATGCCCCGCCCCGACAGGGCTGCGGAAAAAATTTGCGAGAAAAATCCGGCAGATCGTGCCAAAGAAGGCCTTCAAGAACGGAACGCGACGAGGCACTTCGAATGACCAAGGGCACACTGGCCGTCCTGATCAACAGCACGCAGCAAAACTGGCTGCCGGAGCGCTGGAAGGTCCGATTCGACGCGGTTTGCGGCGGACGACGCGTGGTGCTGCTGCCCGATGCCGGGCTCGATCCGGCCGAGGTGCATTATGCCGCTGTGTGGAAGCCGGTGCCGGGTGACCTCGGCTCCTTCCCCAATTTGCGGGCGATCTTCAATCTAGGCGCCGGCGTTGATGCGCTGATGGCGGACAAGAGCCTGCCAAACGTGCCGCTGGCTCGCGTCGCGGTGCCGGACCTGACCAACCGCATGACCGAATATGTCGTGCTGCACGTGCTGATGCACCACCGCCAGGAGCTTTACCTGCGGGACTCTCAGCGCGCGAAACGCTGGGAGCCGAAATATCAGTGGCCGGCGAGAGCGATCACGGTCGGCGTCATGGGATTGGGTACGTTAGGTGCCGACGCAGCCGAGGTGCTGCGGCGAATCGGCTTCCGCGTCACCGGCTGGAGCCGCAGTCCACGCACGATCGAGGGTGTCGAATGCTTCCATGGCAGCGCAGATATCGATGCGTTCCTGCGCACGACCGACATCCTGGTCTGCCTGCTGCCGCTGACGCCGGAGACGCACGGCATCCTCGACCGCGACGTCTTCGCAAAACTCAACCGCAACAGCCCGCTCGGCGCACCGGTGCTGATCAATGCCGGCCGTGGCGGCCTGCAGAACGAAGCCGACATCCTGGCCTGTCTCGACGACGGTACGCTGGGCGCCGCCTCGCTCGACGTATTCGTGCAGGAGCCGCAGCCGGCGGACAGCCGGTTCTGGACCCACCCGAGGGTGGTGCTGACCCCGCACAACGCGGCCGACACCGACGCGGACGCGATTTCGTCCTATGTCGCCGAGCAGATCGCACGATTCGAGGCCGGCGGGACGCTGGAGAATGTGGTGGACCGGGCCAGGGGGTATTAGCACTTCGACGCGCGACCAAGCACCATTC
>JAEWFG010000343.1 GCA_023388935.1 Pseudomonadota bacterium
GATGGCAATGGTCTGTCGGTTCTGCCGGCACTCGACCCGGTGAGGTCCCTCCCAAAGAACTCGCCGGGCCCATGACAAGGCCGCCCAAGACGCTTCAAGCGGGCGGAGCCGGAAGCGAAGCGTCAGCTTCGATCAGGTGTTGCTGCCGGAGCTCGGCCCAGAACTCGGAAGGGATCTTGGCCCGGAGCGAGTTCCAGTCCTCCTCGATCTGCTGGGCGCTTCGCGCCCCCACGACCAACGCGACCGCGACATCGGGCGCCGCCGAGAACTGAAGCGCCGCGGTCCGAAGATCGACGCCGTAGCGAGCGGCCACCGCCCGAAGCTTTTCGCGCTTTTCGATCACTTCCGGCGGAATCCTGAAATTCTCCTTGCCGTAGTTGTAGCGCGGGCTTCCGGAGATGAAGCCGGCATTGAGAGAGGAGCCGATGACGAGAGAGATGTTCTTCTTCCGGACGGCCGGAAACAGCTCGTTGACCGCGCTGGCGTGGTCGATCAGCGAATACTGCCGCGCGCACAGACAGACGTCCGGATCCGCGTCCTCCATGACCTTGAGGATGGGCAGCGGCGTGTTCACGCCGATCCCCCAGGCCCGAATGATGCCCTCATCGCGCATCTTCGACAACTCCGGGAACGCGCCCTTGCGAGAGATCTCGTACTGCTCTTCCCAGCCGCTGGGGAAGAACGCGAAGTCGGGCGAGATGTCATGCACGAACGCGATGTCCAGGCTGTCGACGCCGAGTCGCTGCAGGCTGTCCTCGATCGAACGGCGCACCCCGCCGGCGGTGTAGTCGAACACGATGTCGTTGGGAGAATCCGACAGCGGGTAGATTTCCGCACGGCGATTGTTCTTCGAAGCCTTGAAGAGTTTTCCTACCTTAGAGGAGAGCAGATAGTCCTCGCGCTTCTTGTTGTGCAGGAAATGTCCGAAACGGCGCTCGGCGAGACCGAACCCGTACCACGGTGCCACGTCGAAATATCGCACGCCGATGTCCCACGCCGCTTCGAGCGTGTTCTCGGCTTCCTTATCCGTGTGTTTGTTGAATTCGTTGCCGAGCGCCGAGACCGAACCGAAATTGAGGCATGAAGTGGGCATGGCAATTTCCCTCTTCATTCGGTCGGAACAGAACAAATTCCGAAGATCGCAGTTCCTCGGCAATCACGCGCCCAACAAGGGCGCCGCGGGCGTGCCGAGATGCTGGGCGATGGCCTCGACGCAGCGGGCATGCTCCGCCCGCCTAGCCGCGAAGGCAGCCTTGTCGAGGTCGGGCTTGAGCCGGTAGCCGGCCGCGGAAAGCCGCCAGCAGAGTGCCTCGACGTCTGCCGCGGTGACTTTTCCATCTTCCGGCTTCAGACCGATGAGACCGGCGATTTCCCCGACGAGACGCAGGCCCTCGTCCCGCAGCAGCACGGCCGCAGCCTTGGCCTTCGGGTCGTCGATCAGGAGCTCGAAGATCAGCGCAAGATCCATGATCGTCCCTAATGCGGCCGGCCAGCCGGCGCCGGTCCCGACGGACCGGAAGTAGATCAGCGACGGATGGGAAGCATGGCTCTGAAGCACGGAAGCGCACCAGTCGCGCCCGTCGTACAGCGCCCGCCGCATCTCCTCCGGAGCATCGAGGTCGGCGTACCGCTCGAGCATCCCGAGCGCCGAGGGCGGCTGGCCGGAGGTGGTCGTGATCTTCAGGACGCCGGAGTTCCGGCGCGAAATCCCTTCCTGCACCTCGATCAGGTAGGTCACCGCCATCGTCAGCACCGCCAGGCCGCAGAGGCCCGCAGCGACCAAAACCCAGCGCGCCGGGCCGTGCGCCTCGATACCGGAAAGGCCGACGGTCGCCAGCGCGCTTCCCGCGATGAAGGCCGCCTGCTCGAAGGTATCGGCCGGCGGCGAGAACCAGCCCCCGAGACCGTGCGCGACCAGGCCGAAGCCGATCAGCAGCAGCGCCATCCAGGTGACGAAGGAGGCCATTAGCACAGCGGGCGCGAAGCTGGTCGAGATGCCCATCTTGCCCCGCCGTACCCGCTTCCAGACCGGCAGCATCGCGAAAAGCAGGCGGCGGGCGACGCGGAGCGCGCCCCTGGTCTCGCCGGGGACGACCACTGTGTCGAAGACATCGCGCAAGGCAAGGGCGACCAAGAGAATACCCAGCGCTACTTCGGCACCGTCTTTGAGGCTCACGACGAGGTCGCGTCAGAGGGCGACTTGCCTTCGGGATCGCCCGGGGTGCTTTCGGAATGCGAGGCGACCTTCTGCGCCTCGGCCGCCGCCATCCTCTCCAGCGACTTCAGATGCGTCAGACCCGAGACGACCAGCCTCTGCTCGTCGGTCTCGCCGGCCGCGATGAGGCCGAAGATATGGTCGGTGAGCGCCTTCCGCGCCTGGACCAGCTCGACCCGATCCCGGTCTTTGAACTTCTCGAAGGTCTCCATCGCCCGTTCGATGGCGGATGGGGCCACGGCGCTTTCGAAAACATCGATCATGCGGAGAGAACCGCGCAGAAGCGGGCCCGGTTCCAAACCGCGTCCCCTCGGTGGGCTAAGCTCCCTCCGTGGCGAGCGCGACGACCTGGCGCAGCGTCGCGAACAACCCCTTCAGGTCGGCGGCGCGGGCTTCGAACGCCGGACGGTCCATGGCGACGAACTCGCCCCGCCAGCGCGAGGCGGCAGATTCGTAGAACTGCACGTCGGCAACCAGCATGCGGGCGGGTGGTCAGCTCGTCACCACGACGGAGGTCGAGAACTATCCGGGTTTTGCCAACGTGATCCAGCGGTCTTGGCAGGTCGAGCAGATGCAGGCGCAGGCTGAACACATGGGCACGCGCATCATCTACGACCACATCGTGAGCATGGGGCGACATGCACGTCGCCATAGTGGATGCGCCAGCAATCGGAGCGGTGCGGATCGCGGCGGCGGGCGAGGACGAGCATGGCTGTATTCAAGCGCAGTCGGCGCGATGCGGCAATCCCTGACGTACCGGATCAAGCCTGCGGCCGAGCATCGCCGTCTGGCCCCTGTTCCGCGTAGTTTTGCGGCCGACGAAGTTGAGCCAGGTCAAATTCGCGTACCTCCCGCTTCGTTAGCAACCGGCCATGAGTAAACTCCCAGAATGGCCGGTGTGCCCGAAATGCAAGAAACCGATGACCTTCACGCCGCTGAACGAGAAGCCCGGTCCAATATGCCTCAGATGTGAGGAGGCAGGCCGTTAGGTCGGCGCTAACGGGCAGCGTTGTATTGCTCTGCTGTTGATTACATAGAAGCGGCCGAAATGACACGACGCGTGCAGCAATCAATGGAGCGGATGACTCTTCTACAGCTTCTGGCCGACGCTGAGTGGCAGGCTGCCAATGCCAGCAACAAGTGCGCGGCAACTGGACTGATCGCCGACCGAGATCGGCAAGCCACGACAATACCGAGGCCCGTGATGTGTTGGCCTCAATAATGGCTACGCAAGAGCAGCATGTACGGTATGTGGAACGGCTCTGCAACAGCTTTCAAAGTAACCAGCGCCGCGTGTGCGAAAGCGCGCGTGTCGTAAGACTACCGAAGTGGAGGAGTTGAAGCGATCCGCTTACAAGGGTCACATCGATAGACCCGTATTGCCCTCTCGGTTTCCAATCGGCCGCGACTGTTGTTGCCGTTGTAGGCTGCGACTGAAACTAAAGGTTCTTCCTCAACGGCATTTGCAGTACAGCTCACGGCTCCGGCGTGGTTCGTGTGGCGACACAATCCCGGACCAGTTTCGGTTCAACCTGACCGGCTGTCGCCCCCACCGACCATCCAATCTTCGATGCCTTCTTCATCTTCCTCGGCAGCAAGCCGCCGATCGCGCCGACGCGCGTGGCTGGATGCTTGGTGCTTGAGCTGAGTTCTGGTGCGGCGCATCGATGAAGGTTCTCCAAGCTATCAACCGTGACCTACTTGGCACCGTTCCTATGCGGGCACCGCCTTCAGCGCGTCTTGTGCTGGATGCTCGAAGCTTTGGGTTTGGAACCCGCCGGCGCCGTTAAGATTGTTGGATGGAAGCAGCCAGACAGCGACGAAGTCATGCTTCTCACGGAAAGATCAGGAGTTCGTTTGTCGTCCTCAAACCGAAGAGAGAAACACTTATGGCAAAGAAAGCCAAGAAAAAGCGTCGGTACTCGAAAAGCTCGGGCTCGGACGTCAAAGGCGAGATGCGACGATACAAGAAGGGGACGGCTAAGAGCGGCCCTGGCGGAAAGGGCGGTAAGGTAAAAAGCAAGAAGCAGGCAATCGCGATTGGCCTTTCAAAGGCGCGCAAAAAAGGCAAGAAGGTCCCCAAGAAAAAGAAGTAATGCGGCCGAAACTGTCGCTGGGTGGTGACGCGTAGTTCAAACCGCCACGGCATTCATCGCGGCCACGCGATCAACACGATCAATCAGCACTCGAAATGAGGCATTTACCCTGCGGACGGTGAACGAATAGACGAGATTTGGCTTTATCGATCATCATGCCGTCCCAGAGAGGCGCACGACATTGCAGGTCGGCCAGGTGGGACCAGGCGCGAGACCCGCTGGCGCGACCACCTTGTCCTCTCGCTGATGAGGATCATGAGCGTCAATTTACGCACCAAGTTGCAGCGCTCGGGGATGACTGGCGGCCCCGCTGAGTTCCCCCCGCCGCGCCAAAGCGCGAATCCGGTCCGCAGTCCGGCAGGCGATCGCCTGGATTGTCAGCGATGGATTAGCTCCTCCGACCGTCGGGAAGATCGAGCCGTCGCAAATCCACAGGTTTGGAATGTCCCAGCTGCGACAGTCCGCATCGACGACGCTGCTCCCAGCGTCGCTCCCCATGCGCGCGGTCCCGTTGAGGTGACAGGTATCGTCGTCCTGGAGCCAAATGTCGGTCGCGTCCACCGCCTCCAGAGCGCGGCTCATGAACTTGAGGGAGTGATCAATGAGACGCTTGTCGTTGTCGCACCAGGAGTAGGTGATCCGGGGAATTCTCAAGCCATACTGGTCGACCTCGTCGGCCAAGGTCACCCGATTGGATTCCT
Organism: Pseudomonadota bacterium; assembly: GCA_023388935.1. Lineage (GTDB taxonomy): Bacteria > Pseudomonadota > Alphaproteobacteria > Rhizobiales > Xanthobacteraceae > Bradyrhizobium. The sequence continues at coordinate 5,013 of JAEWFG010000343.1, forward strand.
GCGGCAGCATCTCGCCGACGATCTTGAGACCGATGACGTGATTGTAGTCTTTCATCGCCTCGACCAAGCTTTCCCCCCACAGGCCGCGTGCGCTGAACAGCGTGTTCGCCCAGAGCTGCGGTAACGGGCCCTGGCTCATGTAGGAATAGCCGCCAAAGAAATCCTTGCCCTTGTCCTCGTAGTTCCAGTGCTCCGTGATGGCGAGCGACGGTGGTCCCTTGTAGGAGCGCACCTCATGCTCCAGCCGCCCCCACACCGCCTGATTGGACTGCGCCATCAGGTTCTTTCCGACCAGGCCCGAGCTGTTGGCGAGCCCCTCCGGAAAGCGAGACGTCGCGGAGTTCAAGAGAAGTCGGGGCGTTTCGATGGCGTAGCCCGCGACGACGACGTTACGGGCGCGCTGAAAGCGCCATGCGCCGTCCCGATGATAGTGAACCCCCGACACCAGGCCCGACGGCTCGACCTCGACGCGACCAACCATCGCGAGATCGCGGATCTCCGCGCCCGCGGCGATCGCGCGGGGAATCCATGTGACCAGCGCGCTCTGCTTGGCATTGGTCGAACAGCCGGTGACGCAGAAGCCGCGATAGACGCAAGGGTGCGCCAGACCTCGCGGCGCCGACAGCGTCGCGAGTGGCGTTTCGGTCCATTGGATGCCGAGCGCCTCGCAGCCTTTCGCCAGCGCTCGCGCCGCTCCGTTCAACGGATGGGCGCGATAGGGGTAGCGCGGACGTGGCGGACCCCAGGGATAGGTCACCGGACCGGATATCTTCAGAGCCTGCTCGACTTCGGTGTAGTAGTCCCACATCTCGCGCCAATCGAGCGGCCAGTCGGCGCCGTAGCCAAGCGCAGTGCGCGACTTGAACCATTCGGGACGGAAACGCAGCGAGACCATTGCGAAGTGCACCGTCGAGCCGCCCACGGCCTTGCCGCTGTTGTTGCTGCCGAGATGGAGCGGATTGGCGCCGTCGACGATGCGGTCATCGGTCCAGTAAAGCTTAGTCTGTTCGGATTCATCCGAGGCGAAATCCTCCAGCGGCCTGAAATAGGGACCCGCATCGAGCGCGACGACCGAGAAGCCGTATTCGGCAAGCTTGCAGGCGAGCGTGCCGCCGCCTGCGCCCGTCCCGACGATGGCGAAATCGACCGGCTCGCTTTCCTGGTATTGCCGCATCGGCACCCAGCCGCCCGGACGGAACACGTCCGGCGCGCGGCCATCGTGCGCACGCGGTCCATCCAGGGGATCATCGGACACGGCGATTGCTCCGGCGAGCTGTCGCGTCATTGCCGTCCTTGGCCTCGGCGGCCTCCCAGGGATCGCGCTCGTCGATATCGAGGCGCACGTAGCCGCGCGGGCTTGCGGGCCCGCCCCAGCCGATCTCGCTCCAGGCCGTCGGGTGAGCGTAATAGGCGAGCACGATGTCCCGCCCCATGCGCGCCTGGAAGAAGACGTCGCAGCGCAAGCCCCCCCATTCTTTCGCCGTCAGCTCACCGGCCTCGGCAGAGCGAAGCAGCTTGTCCTGCAACGCCTGCGGCAACTCTGCGAAGCGCTTGCCGTAGGCTGTTGAGGCCTCGGCATTCAGCGCCTTCAATCCGAGACGCCAGGCTTCGCCGTCCCTGGGCATATCGGGCACGCGAAACCCGTCCGTGATCCGGTCCAGCAGCTTGCGGTCGACCAGCGCGGCGATCGGCACCGGCGAACGATCGGATGGCTGCGGAACGATACGGCCCGCGATCGCCACCACGGTCTCGTATTCGTCGCGTGTGAAGAAGCGGGGCTCGGGCGCGGTGGAGAGCCGCCGCGTGATGACTTCGCGCGTCTTGTCGTTCCAGGATTGTCCCGACCATTTGGCGAGAACGTCATATTCGGGATAGCGGTCGCGACTTTCATGCATCGGGATGCGCCTTTATGAGTCCGAGTGCGGCAAGACCGGCAAGTGCGAGGCCGGCGAAGCTCGGCGGCGCTGGGATCGGCGGTCCATTCAAGATGTTCTGACTCCAGTTGCGCCAGCCACCCATGTTGCGTGACACGCCGTAGGCGTGGAAGCCGACACCGGCCACGCCCATGGCCGTCAGCGCACGCATCCACCAACGGGTGATGCGATGCGTCCTGCCAGAACCGCCTCCGGCCGTCGACAGTAGCAGCGCTGCGCCGATCGGCGGCAGCGTCACCGGGAGAAGCATGAAGGGGTTGTGATAGGCCCCCCGGAAATGAAGCAGGCCGGCCTCGCCGGTCGTGCCGAGCAGGCCTGCGCCCGCAACCGCAGCGATCGTGCGTCCCGCCGGAAGACCGAAGATGCGCGGCCGAGTTCGTCTCGTTTCCCGCACCCGTTCCGAACAGAAGCCGAGCAGGCCCGAGAGCAGGATCGCCATCGGTGCGCCGATCGGCGCACCGTAAAACATGTTCTGCCAGCTGAAGCCGCCCACGCGCTTGCCGACGTTGTAGAGATGGAATCCCGAACCGATCAGCCCGGTCGCTGCCGCCAGCAGGTAGGTTGCGTCGCGCGCCTTGTGGGCGAGAGGACGCATATCGGCCGTGCCGTGCAGACTCATCGCCAAGGTCAACGCCGAAACCGCAAGCGGGGTATACATGGCCTTGTTTTTGAACGAGCCGCGGTAATGCTCGACGCTGGAATCGGCGAGCACGGAGGCGGCGAGCGTTCCCGCTGCCCGGTTGAGCTCCCGCGCAGTTTTGACCGTCGTTGCGCGGCCGCAACGAATGCGACGCGGTGCGAGGCGCGGGCCCGAGCCGTGAGCCGGCGCGGAGACTGCAGAAAGAAGCGAGACAAGCGCCAAGCCGGACGCAGCGATCCCGGCCAGAGCAAGCAGATCGCGTTCCGCCGGCTGCCTCATGCTGCCTCCGAAATGGCGTAAGGGGCGGCGTCTTTCTTCTTGAACACCAAGCCGTTACCTGGCGCCGTCAGATCGGGCGCGATCCGGCCATCGCACGGCTGCGGCGCCCCGTCGAAAAGAATGCGCTCGATCCGGACATGATCGTGAAACCATTCCAGATGGCGCATGCGGGGGGCAGCACAGGCGACAGCGAGATGCAGAGCCGGCGCGCAGTGGCCGGAGAGGTCGACGTGAAAGGCGTCACACAATGCCGCAATCGCGAGAAAGCCGGTGAAGCCGCCGCACCGTGACGCGTCTGCCTGTTGTACGTCGACGGCACCGGCCGCCAACATGGTGCGCACGTAGTCCACCGTATAGGCGTATTCGCCGGCAGCCACGTCCATTCCATCAGGTGCGTGCTGCCGCACCATGGCCAATCCAGGCAGATCGTCGGACGACACGGGCTCTTCGAACCAGCTGACGTCCTGTTCGCTGAAGATGTGCGCCAGCCGGATCGCTTGCCTGGCGTCGCAGGCGCCATTGGCGTCGACGAACAGGGCCGCATCGCCAATCGCGTGCTTGGCCACCGCGACGCGATGCGGATCCCGCTCCGGCTCGGAGCCGATCTTCATCTTGACGTAAGCGCAGCCGTCCTTGGCAACCCAGCCGCCGAGCTGCTGCTCCAGCTGGTCGTCAGAATAGGTGGTGAAGCCGCCGCTGCCGTAGATCGGAATCGAGGTGCGGCGCGCGCCGAGAGCAACGACGAGCGGCAGCTCGAGCAGACGCGCCTTGAGATCATGCAGGGCGGTATCGACTGCGGAGATAGCCGTCCCCGCGAGGCCCTCGCGTCCAAGATTGCGGACCGCCCGCTGCATCGCTTCGAAACAGGCCTGTGGCGCCAGCGCGTTCTTGCCCGTTATCACCGCGGCGAGCGTGTCCCGGATCAGCGGCGCAATGCAGGCACCGGAATACGTGTATCCGAGGCCGACGCGTCCGCCACCTTCGACCTCAACAAGCACCAAAGTGGTGGAATTCCAGGCGATGGTGCCGTCCGCTTCGGGGCGATCGGTCGGCACCGTGTAGGCCTGCGCGCGTACGCTCTGGATTGGGACTTCGCACAGCATCAGTCTTTTCCAGGCAGGACACTCGACAGCAATTCCTTGGCGCTGTTCTTTAGCACGCTACCCAACTCCGGCTCGGACGGGATCATGCTGACAAAATTCTTGGCGTCCTTCAGGGTGATGTGCGGGGGAAGCGGAGGCACGTTGGGGTCGGTATAGGCCTCGAGGATAACAGGCCGATCGGCCGCGAGCGCCTCGTCCCATGCCGCACCGACGCGGTCGGGATTGTCGACGAAGATGCCTTTCAGGCCGATCAGCTCGGCGTAGCGGTGATAGGGGAAATCCGGAATGCTTTGGGTTGACTCGGTCTTGCCGGTGCCGAGCTGGATGCGCTCTTCCCACGTCACCTGATTGAGATCACGGTTGTTGAGCACCAGCACGATCAGCCGCGGGTTCGACCAGCGTTTCCAGTATTTGGAAATCGTAATCATGACATTGAGGCCGTTCATCTGCATCGCGCCGTCGCCCATACAGGCGATCACGGTGCGATCAGGGTAGGCCATCTTTCCTGCAAGCGCGTAGGGCGTGCCGGCGCCAAGCGAGGCAAGACCGCCCGACAGCGACGCTTTCATGCCGCGCCGCATTCTGAGATCGCGGGCATACCAGTTGGCAACCGAGCCGGAATCGGCAGTGATGATGGCGTTGTCAGGCAACCGCGGCGACAATTCCCAGAACACGCGCTGCGGATTGAGCGGTTCGGCCGAACTCATCGCTCTTTCCTTCAGCGTGTCCCACCAATCGGCCATGCCTTTCTCGATGTTGCGCCGCCAGGGCGATGCCTTCTTCTGCGTGAGCAGCGGCAATAGTGCGCGCAACGCCGTCGCGCTGTCACCGACCATGTTGACCTCCATCGGATAGCGCAGACTAAGCCGGCTGCCGTCGATATCGATCTGCACGCCGCGCGCATCACCCGGCTTGGGCAGAAATTCGCTGTAGGGGAAGGCGGAACCGACCATCAGGAACGTGTCGCAGTTCTTCATGAGGTCCCAGCTCGGGCGCGTTCCCAGTAGACCGATCGATCCGGTGACAAACGGCAGATCGTCAGGCGCGGCGGCTTTACCGAGCAATGCCTTGGCAACGCCGGCCTGCAGGCGCTGAGCGACTTCGATCACCTCGTCGGTTGCATCAAGCGCGCCGGCGCCGACGAGCATGGCAACCTTGCTGCCTGCGTTGAGGACATCAGCAGCGGCACGAAGCGAGGCCTCGTCCGGGAGCTTCGCCGGCCCGGCATAGCCGATGCCGGTGTGAGTGGCGCCATGCGCCAGCGGCGGATCCTTGTAGTCGAGCTCCTGCAGATCATTGGGCAGGATCACGCAGGTGACGACACGCTTGGTATGCGCGATACGCACCGCGCGGTCGATCAGATGGCGGATTTGTTCGGGGACGCTGGCCATCGCAACGTATTCGGTGACGCCCTGGAACAAGGTCTGGAGATCGACCTCCTGCTGATAGCTCGCGCCGATTGCGCTCCGCGCCTGCTGACCGACGAGCGCGACCACGGGGACGTGATCCATCTTCGCGTCGTAGAGCCCGTTGAGGAGGTGAATGGCACCGGGACCGGAGGTGGCGTAGCAAAGGCCGACGTCGCCGGTGAACTTCGCATGGGCCGAGGCCATGAAGGCCGCCATTTCCTCATGACGAACCTGCACGTAGTCCATTTTGTCCTTGGCCTTTTCGAGCGCGACGTCGAGCCCGCCAACACCGTCGCCGGGATAGCCGTAGACGCGTTTCAAACCCCACTCGGACAGGCGATACCAAACATATTCGCTAACGTTCATCGGAGGCGTCCCATGTGTCGACTTGCGCGGCGAGGGATTGGATGGAATCCAAACGAGAAAGAACATCGAACGTTGCATTAATGAATGTTTAGGTTCAGCAAGATCTCAACAGTCTCAATCGCAGGGATGCAGACGCTACCCAGTTTGAACAAAGCGCGGTCGCGTGGTCTCGACGTGCTGATTTGGCCGGCGGCAGACGGCCAACGCACTTGAGAACCGTTCACTGTCCGACTCTCACTATTCAACGAAAGTAGATGCTCAGAGCCGCGCAAACGCGGAACTGGGCGCGCGGCTTTCCATTGAACCCTGGGTATCTCGAACGGCTCGGATTGAAGACTCCGTGCTGACAGTTGATTGCGATGTCCGGAACAGGGGTAAGGAAGTGGCCGCCGGCCGGGAAGTACGCATGACAAACAAAACAGATCCGGCGGCGCCAGCAGCTCCCGGTGAACGCGCTAAGCCTTCTCCTCGTTTTCCGGTGGTCCTAGAGGGGCAGCCTGCCTTGGTCACAGGTGCGAACTCCGGCATTGGCCGCGCGGTCGCCTTGGGATTGGCCGCTTCGGGCGCTGACGTCGTCATAAACTACATCGCCAATCCAGAGACTGCCGAAGATGTGGCGAACCAGATCGAAAAGCTTGGCCGGAAGGCCATGACGATCAAGGCCGATGTCGGAAGCGAGGACGACGTCCGATCGATGTTTGCCCAGGCGCTCGGCCATTTCGGCACTCTGCACATCGTGGTGAGTAATGCCGGATTGCAGCGCGATGCGCCATTCCACGAGATGACTCTGGAGCAATGGAACAAGGTGATCGATGTCAATCTCACCGGACAGTTTCTGTGCGCAAGGGAAGCCGTTCGCGAATTCAAAAGGAGGGGCGTCGTGAGGGACGTCTCGGTCGCGGCTGGGAAGTTGGTCTGCATGAGCTCGGTTCATCAGGCCATTCCTTGGGCGGGCCACGCCAACTATGCGGCCTCAAAGGGAGGCGTCATGCAACTGATGAAAAGCGTTGCTCAGGAAGTCGCTCCGCTCGCCATCCGCGTCAATGGTGTGGCCCCAGGCGCGATCCGGACGCCGATCAATCGGCCGGCCTGGGAGCCAAAGATGCCTACGAAAGCTTGATGACGCTCGTGCCCTACAAGCGCATCGGTGAGCCTAATGATGTAGCTCAGGCTGTCGCCTGGCTGGTCTCCGATGCCGCCGACTACGTCACGGGCGCCACCCTGTTCATTGACGGCGGCATGATGCTCTTCCCTGGCTTCGCTGCAGGCGGATGATCGGCTCCAGCGCGGGGGGACAATCCTAAGTCGGAGCCGATGATCGGTTGATCGGACGTGCAAACGCACGAGGCCGGTCAACCTCATTTCGAGCGGTTGCCGCTCGGGACGCTAATCGAGCTCGGACGCACGGCGATCGTAGAACTCACCGGCCTCCGGACGGCCTGTATCCTCATCGACCGCTTTCGGGCCGGCCTCAAGCAACAGATGCTCTCGTCGGCGGAAACGGGCCCTCTCGCGAAATTAAGGCAGCTGGAGCGGAGCAAAAAGGCCTGCGTTCAACCTGTTTCTCGCTCGGATGCCGAAGGCCACGGCGGCAGGGGCGGCAACCCGAGAGCCTTGCGTACAGGTCCGAACGACCTCCGGTGAGCTGCGCATGCACCAAGCCTGGCGAGAGCTTCGTAATGAGCCGGCACCGGGTAGCCCTTATGATCCGCGAAGCCGTAGCCGGGGTGGCGGACGTCGAGCGTCCGCATGACCGTGTCGCGCTCGACTTTCGCCAGGATCGACGCAGCAGCAATGCTGGCGGACTTAGCGTCGCCCTTGATGATGGCGAGCTGGGGGAGTTCGATTTCCTTCAACCGCTTCGCATCGATCAGCAGGTGCTGCGGCGTCAACGCGAGTCCCCGGACCGCTCGCTGCATGGCCTGGATGCCCGCCCAATAGATGTTGATCGAGTCGATCTCCTCGACCTCCACGAACGCCACACACCAACTCTCTGCCTTTTCCTTGATCTCCTTCGCGAGTTCCTCGCGAGCGGCAGCATCGAGCTTCTTCGAATCGTCGATTCCGACTATCCGCGAGCGGGGTTTCAGGATCACGGCGCCAGCGGAGACCGGCCCGGCGAGAGGGCTCATTCCGGCCTCGTCTACGCCTGCCACGGCATGATGACCGCTTTCCCATAAAGAGGTCTCGAAGCGCAGCATCTTGCGGAGGCGCTGCCCTTCCGACCTGTTTTCGAAGCGTCGCTTATCGATCGAAGCCAGGATGGCACGGGCTCCCGCTCGGCTGTCGGCCCGCAAGATCTGCTCGACGCTGGCCTCGAGCGGTCGTTTCTCGACGACATAACGCTGGCGTAATGCATCGAGTGAATACTGAGACATTGCGGCCTTCGTGAAGACTGACTGGGGGGAGCGGGTCGGTGAACTTTGTGGCGATTGTCTGAAGCCAGGCCATGTCCCCTCATCGGCTGCGCAGCGCCTTGTCGAAGGGTCCTCTGGTTTTCCCATCTGAGGTCCGGATAGCGCTCGCTGCATCGCATCCACCGACCCTCAGAAACGGAACCAACAGGTGCCTTCGTAAGCTGCTCTGCGAATCTTGGAGCGGGCGCATGTGGGCGGACGGCGGTCCGATTGACCCGCCGACGATCGACCAAGCCATCAACGGGGCGACTGGCGTCCTGATGGACTTCGCGTTCACATTTCGCCGCCGCTGCGTGCGCTGCAAAGCTGACGAAGCGCCGAATGCGCTTCGCTCATCCGCGGCCCGATAGGCTGGCCAGTTTTGCTGCGAGTTCGTTGCTGCTGAATGGCTTGACCATTCGCGGAAGATCGACCGCAACGCCGTCGCTCTCGGCGTAGCCTGACACCAGCAATACCTGAGTTCCAGGTAACTCCGAAAGAACGCGCCGTGCCAGCTCCGTGCCGCTCATTCCTGACATCAAATGATCGGTCACAAGTAGTTGGGGTTTGAGGCCGCCGCCGATCAGCCGGATTGCCTCTTCTGCCGAAGCAGCCTCCAGAACGGCGTAGCCGAGGTCTGTTAGCATGTCAGCCGCTGCCGCACGCACCAGGGGCTCGTCATCCACGAGAAGCGCCGTTCCAAGCGGGGCGCCGCTGGGCGTCGAGATCTGTTGCTGGTTTCCCGCTTGCACGGGCTCATCAGTCGAAGGAAGCCAGATCTCTATGTTTGTGCCCAGCCCCAGGCGGCTTTGAATGGTCAGTGCGCCGCCCAACTGCAATGCCAAGCCATGAGCCATCGATAGACCAAGACCCGTGCCTTTACCGATTCCCTTGGTCGAGAAGAACGGCTCGACCGCCCGCGCCTTCACGGATTCGTCCATGCCGACGCCGCTGTCGGCAACGGATAGCCTGACATAGCGACCTGGCTTCAGGTTGGCCTGATGTCCGGCCTCGACGTGTTGGGCGTCTGCAGTAATGCGTAACGTACCGCCGTCGGGCATGGCGTCACGCGCATTGACCGCGAGATTGAGGAGAGCCATTTCCAACTGATTCTCGTCGACCTTTGCGGCCGGCAAGTTCTGCGCGATCTCGACGGAAACCTTCACCTGCGGACCGGAGGTACTCGCAATAAGCTCGCCCATTCCGTGAATCAGCTCTCCCACCTGACTCGGCTTGGCCTGGAGTGGTTGCCGTCGCGCGAATGCGAGCAACCGCTGCACAAGTGTCTTGGCTCTTTCTGCCGACTGCATCGCTCCGGCGATCAACCGCTGCTCGCGGTCCCCACCCACGCCCCTGCGTTGCAAGGCATCGAGGGCGCCGACGATTGGCGTCAACAGATTATTGAAATCGTGGGCGACGCCACCGGTAAGCTGGCCCATCGCCTCCATCTTCTGCCCCTGACGGAGCTGCTCCTCCGCCCTCGCCAGCCGCTCCTGCTCCCGGATACGTTCTGTCACATCGTAGACGAACTGATACGCGCCGATCCGCTCACCTTGGCTGTTCCGCAGGTTATTGTACTTCATTTCGTAGTGGCGACGTTCGCGACCGCGGTCGCCGAACGCGGCGATCTCCGTGAATTCCTCTCCGGACAGTGCGCGGGCCCAAACCGCGCGGACGGCTTCGCGCTCGGCAGGCAGATGCGTCAGCAGATCGAGCATGCATTGCCCGGCCTGCGGGCGAACCCCGAAGATCTTCTCGAATTCGTCCGCCGAGGCCCTATTGATCGCGAGCCAACGGAATTCGAGATCGGCGACCTGAACGAAGGCGTCCGTCCCTTCGACGATGTCCGCCAGCACCTTCCTTTCGGCCAGGACTTCCGAGATGCGGCGTTCCAATGTCTCGTTCAACTCTCTAAGTCTTGCTTCATCGGCCTTGCGCGCAGTGATGTCGATGGCGGTGCCGGTCACCCGCACGCAGCGGCCGTCGCCATCGAACACGCCTCGCCCCTTCGCAGCGACCCAGCGGAGGCGGCCGTCTTCCTTGCCGACCGTCCGATACTCAACATCATAGAGAGCACGCTTATCGGGATCTGCCGCCGCGGCATAAGCTGCGCTAACGGACGCCCGGTCCTCGGGGTGAAGGCCCGAGTAGAAGTCCAGCATCGACACGGGTGTGTCCGGCGAGATACCGAACATTGCCTTGACCAACGGAGGCCAGTGCAGGACCTGGTTGATCTCATCCACATCCCAGAAGCCGACGTCCGCGTTTTCTGTCGCGAGCCGCAATCGTTCTTCGTTTTCCCGCAGGGCAATATTCGTTGCCTGCAATTCCGCTTCGGCACGGCGACGTTCGGCTTCTGCTTCCTCTCTCTGGGTGATATCGACGTTGACGCCGATCATCCCGAGGAATTCACCGGAGGCGCCGATGCGAGGATGTGCGACAGTTTCCAGCACGCGGTATGCCCCTGTAGCGCTGCGGTACCGCCCCTTCAGTTCCACGGGGGTCCGTTTCGCAATTGCAGCCCCAATCTGCTCGCCGACGGCTTGAACATCGTCGGGATGTATCGTCGCCGACCAGTCGAAGTCGGGAATGGCTGCCTCGTCCACCCCCCAGAAGCTTCGGAGCAGCCGGTTGAGGTGAAGGCATTTGCCCGCGGAATCGCTTATCCAGATCATGACCGGAGCGTGCTCGGACATGAGACGAAAGCGCAATTCGGAGTCTCGTAATTCCTCTTCCGCCATTATCCTGTCGAGCGACAAGCTCAACTGGCGTGCAATCGTGCTGGCTAGACGGGTCTCGCGCTCGCTGAACTGATGCGGGCACCTATAGTAGGTCATGAATTTGCCGATGACGTGTTCGTTGCGGACAAGCGGAATGAACGCAAGGCCGCGAATCCCTTCGCCCTCGATTATCTTCTTCAGTGCCTCAGGTTCGTCAGTATCCCGAATGTCGGCAACGAAGATCGGGATCGCGTTGGTTGTCTCGGGTGTCCATGGCGAGTGACCATCCACGCCTTTACGGTACTGCTCGCTGATGCCCCTCCATGCGACGAAGCGCATGACGGAAGCCGAATCGAACAGTAAAATCGATGCGCGCTCGCACTCGAGCGCTTCAATGATCGCCTCGAGCGCCGCCTCATAGACCTCTTGGCGGGATTTCGCGGCCTGAAGGCGCTCGGTCAGGTGAAAGAGTGTTCCAAGCTCGCGGATGGTCCGTGACAGAGAGTCTGCAACGCTCTTGCGCTCGCGGACGTCCCGGCAAAACGTTCCCCCGCCGATGATCGATCCCTTCTGATCGCGCAGCGGGACAATCGTAAGCTCCACAGCGACAGCTTTGCCATCCTTGCCCACTCTGACCGTTTCGAACCGTCCATAGGATTCGCCGGCGCTTACCCGGTCGATCATGTTTTCGGCGGCGGAGCGCTCCGTGTGCGGGACAAGATCTAGCAGGGAATGCCCGACGATCTCCGGGGCCGCAAACCCTAAAAGCCGTTCTGCCGCGGGATTCCACTGTGTGATGATGCCATCGGTGCGCCAGCACCAGATAGCGTCGGGCGATCCGGCGAGGATCGCCGAAGGCACGACCGGCTCGGGCTCTCCCACCATTGCGTAAGATTTCCGCTTCACCGCTGAAACCGGTCGGTCAGCCCCACTGGACATCCTTCACCCCTGGCGGCCACCTTTTGGGAAGAAGACGGCTCTGAGATATCTTCAGTTCGAGTCCCGGAAAACAACCCTACCTAACGACAAGGACTCGGGTTGGTTCCTTATCGAGCGCTCACGGCCGGCCTTGACCTCAAGGTCCGCGGCAGCGTCCACGCCAGCCACCCTGGTAATGACAAGACCTTCGCGCGGCGAGAAACTTTGTTGTTCGCCGCCTTCGCGTCGAGGACCGCATGTATGTGGGTTGCCCAAAGCGACGAAAGGTCGACCACAGTTTCAAGAAGGTGTCCGCCGCCTCAGAGATTTGTAGCCGCCGAAAGCCCAGCCGTACTCTAGGCATCTAGGTCGAACCGAACCTGTTGGCCGAGGTCGAGAACCGGGCCGGTCGGCAGAAGGGAAAGTCGGGCACCCGTTCTTCAGGGGTCTTCAAGGGCCTGGGGAGGATGATTAGCTGCGGTCCGCGACCGATATGCTGCTGCGTTCATCCAATTTCGCCGATGCGCAATGCATGAACGATCGCGCCGACGGGGTCTTCGCAGCAACTGCCTCATGAGCCGAACGGAGCTTCCCGATGTTTTCGGAAAGAGTTTCTCTCGGCCGGCGCGGCCTTGCTATAGTGAACCGGTTTTCGTCGCGGCGTCGGCGGGCCTCTGAAATGACGGCTGCGCCGTGAAGCAAGAGCTCATCTCCTTCGACCGACGGCTCGGAAAGGCGGGAAGCGCTGGAGCACAACAGAAGGAACTGGTCGCCCGTGAAGAATTCGGAAGCGATTGATCTGTCGCTGTGATTTGACGTGAGCAAGTATAGAAGCTTCGCAACAGCAGACATCTCATCACCGCCAAAGGAAATCGACGTCGAAAGGGCCGCTCGGAGAGCGGCCCTTTCCTTGGTGCGCCCAGCATGGGCGCACTCTTATGGGTGCAAGTTCCATCGTGAGTTGATCACAACGAGCGAAGCGAAGCGCAACTGCATGAGGGTGACCGAGTGTGGGGAGGAAGCGTGGAGCGAAGCTGCGGGCCGATGAACAAGAACCGGATAGAAGGCGTTGCCGACCAGGGCGAGCGGGCCAAGAACCGCGAAGCTCTCGTGATCAAGGGGACGCGGCGTAGATCCGGCGGTCGCGCGGTGAAGGAGTGCGTTCTTACCTGGGGAGATCTCGCCTTGTGCCTGAAAGGGCGACGGTGTCGAGCCGGAGCGAGGAGTCAGCAGAGGCCGTAGTAGTCGTTGGGAAGGCTGCGAAGCCGACCCGGAGGCGAAGGGCCGAACGAGAGGGAGCGTTCAACACCATGCCGATGTGGCGAGCATTGCGTCAGATGCCTGCGCAAGCAGGGCGGTTCGAGGAAGGGCATGGTGAAGCCGTGTCCCATTCGAGCAGCGACGAAGCTCGTCGCCCGCGACATGGATCGGAGAGCACGGGGTCACCGTGACACCTCAACCTCTCGAACCGCCCGGTGCGGACCCGCATGCCGGGTGGTGTGGGAGGGGAGGAGCCGCAAGGCTCCCCCCTATCCCGATTTCACCAGCTCCGGGTGCCGAAGCTGAAGCCGATGCTCGGTCCACCACCGTAGGAGCCGTAGCCGCGATCGTAATAGCCGGGCCCTCCGTAGTAGCCGTAACTGCGGCGGACGACGTACCCGTCGTCGTCGCCGTAATAGCGCTGAACGTAGCGGGGGCCGCGGGTCCGGTAGCAACGTCCGTATTCGTTGCAGACCAAGCGGACTTGGTCGATGGCGGAGGCCTCCGGCGAGCCGACGGCGGTCGGATTCAGCGGAGCGGCCACCGCCGCGGATCCTAGGAGCGCCGCAGCCGCGGTGCCGAGTGCGATTGTCTTCATGGTGGTTTCTCCTCGTTGCTGCAAACTCAGTCGATCTCTTCGATGACGCGACGTTCGTGGGGTTCGACGATGTAAGTGTGGCTGTCCCGGTTGATGTAGCGGTACTCACGAAGGGTCGGAGCATCCCGATAGACCTCTTCCGGAAACGCCTCGATCTCCACGCCCTGCGGCACGCGCTCGCCGGTCCGGATCTCGGTGCGGACGGTGCTGCCGGTCGTGCGACTCTCGCGTTCGACCGGGCGCGCCTTGGCGTGCTTGCGGACGACCTCGCGATCGCGGTCGCTGAACGTTACCTTGCGCTGCTCGGTGCGCGCCGGCGCCGACGCGGTCGAGCGGCCGGAGTATGGGAGGACGGTCACGATCTTGTAGGTGGACGGCTCCACGATCACGATCTCGTCTTTCACCAGGACGAAGTCGTAGCCCCGATATTGGGGCACGATCTCGACGACCTCGGCCGGCAGCGGTTGCAGTCGGACGTCCCGCGGCACGACGGTGCCCACCGACAACGAGAAGTTCACGTAGGTCAGCGGCTGCACGTTCAGGTGCGAGATCGACGTGCTGATGCGGGTCCGCTGCTGATCGTTGATGTTCACCGAGGCATTCACGTTGGTGTTCGACGAACGATCGGCGGTGTTCTGCTGATTGTTCGGCTGCTGCGCGGTGTTGGTCGATCCGCTACCCCTCGGCGACTGCGCCTGGTTGGTGCCCGAGGCGGGCGGATTGGCGCTCTGCGTCTGATTGTTCGTGCTCGACGACGAGTTGGTCTGCGCCTGGTTCGAGGGCGTCGTGCTCTGGTTGGAGGGATTGGTCTGAGCCTGGTTGGTCGAATTGTTCGACGCCGGCGCCTGCGTCGTATTGGTGCCGCTCCCGGAATTGGTCGACTGGCCCGCCACGGTCTGACCGGTCGAGGACGGAGACTGGGTCTGAGCGGAATTAGTCGGAGGATTGGTCTGCGCGGACCCAGACGATGTGCCTGGTGACGCGGTCGATGTCGATGGCGACGTGGTCGATGTGGAACCCTGTTGGCGTTGCGTAGCGGGCGGATTGGAGCTCGACGTGTTCGGAGAAGATTGCGCAAACGCCGACGTCGCGATGGCGACCGCAGCGGTCGTGGCCAAGAATAAACGCTTGTTCATCTAAAACCTCCCAAATGTGGATGCCGATCAACCCTTGACGCGGCCTGCCGTTCCGAAACGGGAAATCTCGGCAATTGCGTCAGATCGACGCTGGGATTTTCTCCGGCGAGCCTGGGATGCTGCTTCGCGGAATGGCAAGCGCGCGTTAACCAACGGGTCGCCGACGGGAAGAAATCTCGCTCGCGTAGGCACAGAGAGGAGTGCCCTACCTTCGCGTGACATCCCTTTCCGCCACAGCGCGGGACTGACCGTCGGCTCCAGCGAAGAGAACGGAAACAACCCGGCGGGGCGTCTCTTTCGAGATTTAGGGCATGGCTGAGGCTTGTATCTTTTGATACGTTCAGAGGCTATGCGAGCTGCTAATGTCTCTAAAAACGGGCGGGCCGGGGCGATGAAACGGCTAAAGGATTCCTTGGAGCACTTGGACAATCCGAGCTGTCCCAATTGTCAAATTGCCATGAGATGGTTTCGATCCGAACTCGTGCGTGACAATCCCACCACGATGATCGCCCATCTCTTCGTCTGCCCCAATTGCAAGCGCGCCCACCGACAGGACACGGATTTCACGCCCGTCATCGTGCCGCCCGATAAGCTGGCCGGCTCCCGACTTCAGGTAATCGACGGGGAAAGCGCACCACCTGAAAGCTCGACGATCCATACAGCCGAGGACGTTCCAACGATCCACCACCGGGAAGAACTGGAACTTAGGCCGAGCCGCCTCGTTAGCAGTGACTACTTACGAACTGCATGAGGAGGACACCATGAAGAAGCTGATCGTGTGCGGCGCTCTGGCCGCTTTCGCTCTCGGTACCCAGGCCGCGAGCGCCGCCGAGTTCTATATTGTTCGCGATGCGACCACTAAGAAGTGCACCGTTGTCGACAGCAAGCCGACAACCACGACCACGACGGTCGTCGGGGATGGCGTCTACAAGACCAAGGTGGAAGCCGAATCCGCCGTGAAGACCACCAAGGTCTGCACCGAGCAGTAATGCTCCCGGCTCTAGTCTGAGAAGCTATTGGAGGAGAGCATGCCTGTCTTGATTTTGTGGGCCGTTCCCGCCGTCCTCGTTGTCGGTGGCGTCGGCTATTTCCTGGTCTACATGCACTGAGCGTACAATTTTTTGCAGAACGGCTCGTCCGGCACGCTGGGCGGGCCGCTTTCGTTTCGGTCATCCCACCGAACGAGTTCTTCGACCGGCGTTACCGGCGAAAGGCCAGCTCGCGATACCGGCTTTCGTATTCCCTCGCCATCCGACTGGCGACGAAACGCTCATCGAAGCGGGCGCGGACCGTTCTTCTGTCCAGCCGCACGGCTTCCTTGATGGCTTTGATCGCCTGCTCCTCACCGTCCACGATAAAGCCGGTGGCACCGTCCTCCACTACTTCCGGCACCGATCCGGAACGATAGGCGATCACAGGCGTCCCGCACGCCATCGCCTCGATCATCACCAGGCCGAAGGGCTCGGGCCAATCGATTGGAAACAGCAAGGCGGCGGCACCCGCGAGGAACGGTTGCTTACGGACTTCATCAACCTCGCCGACCAGCAGGATGTTCTCGCCGTCAATCTCAGGCTCGAGCTTCTTCTTGAAATAGACCGTCTCCGCGCGGGGAATCCTGGCGGCGATCCGCAGCGGCATCCCGGCGGCGCGCGCGATGCGTATGGCGTCTTCCGGCCCCTTCTCCGCCGTCAACCGTCCCAGAAAGGCCAATTACGCACCATCTTCGTAGGAGGGTCGGAACAGGTCCTTGGGGAGCCCATGCCGAATCGTCGCCACCCAGTTTGCCTCCGGGAGGGGCCGGCGCTGGTTGTCAGAGATGGAGACGAAGGGGGCCTCCGGAAACGCGCCTACGACGTCGGACAAGCCGGGAAGGTCGAGCCGGCCGTGCATGGTCGTCAGAAACGGCATGCCGGTCCGGCTCAGCACCGGCAGCGGCAGCCAGTCGACATGAGAATGAATTACGTCGAATTCGCATGCGCGCTCGGCGATGGCCTCAATCAGCAGCGCGCAGGCGGCAGTTGGATCGACGCCCTTCCGTCCCAGCCGCAACGCGCGCGGCCAGACTGCATGGAGCTTCCCCTTCGTCCTCGAATCTCCGCGCGCGAACAGGGTGACGTCGTGCCCGAGTTCGACCAGTTCATCCACCAGCCAGGCGATGACCCGCTGGTGTCCCCATACAGCTTTGGAGGAACGCTCTCGGCCAACGGGGCAAGCTGGGCGATCCGCATGATCAGTCACCAAAGACGACCCGCAAGCCGATCACGACGACCGCGGAGATGAGAAACGAGATCGCGAGCAGCGTCCAAAAGGGCCTTGTGCTTCCGCGGCTACGCGCGCGACGAGCACTTTCATGGTCGTCAACATTCGTCTCGGCAGAGCCGGTGCAGATAGGCAATCCCGACGCTGGCGAGTTCTTCGTTATCGCTCTCGCGCTCTTCCACTCTCCTTTGCAGATGGCGTTCGAGAAGGCAGCGCCGGCTGTCCTGCGGGCCCACGTCGGGGTGGCGCGCCCGGTAAACTGTCCAGGCGGTCTCGGTGGCATTCTTCAAGACGACGTCGTCGACCATCTTCGCGCTCTCGGCGACCAATCCAATCGTTGGCAACTCAGCACGGTCAGCCGAATTCAGTCGGAGAAAACGCGCATTCAGCACGCTTTGGCACGGGCCCGCTCGCTGCCGTACGGCGGCGCTGCAGGCGTTGGCTTCTGCCAGAGCGCCTGGCGGCAAGAAGCGGCAACGCCGCCAGGGCTGAAGCTGAAGGCTCCGTTGCGGGCGCAGCGCTCTCGGTCCGCATCTCGGCAGGCCTCGCTTCCATCAATTCGAGCACGGCACGACCCTTCTCCGTGATCCGCCACCCTCCAGACGCTCGACCAATCCTTGCGAGTAGATATCGAGAGCGGGCACGCGAGCGGCGAGGCGCTTGGTCCGCTCGGCCCAGTCGCGCCCGCTCGTCGCCAGAATCGCCGTATCGCGCTTGAGGTTCGCCATGACGGCGAACTTGTCGGGATAGCTCACCAGGATCTTGAGCACAGTGGCCTGGAAGTTCACCCCGCCTTCCTCCGCCTTATCGCCATATCGTCGGAGCGTCGTGTCGCCCACCTGCTGCCTCTCGGGCGAGGTGCCAACGTTGGTAGCCGCTTCCAAAATCCTTGAGACCAGAGGGTGCGTGCCCCTTTTCATAGCGCGAGACGTCTTCGCAGACTCGTCGAAAACGGCGCGCAAGAGCGCGGTCGTGGTCGAACATGGGAACCCCCAACGCGAGAAGAGTAGCGTACTGCGGACGCTTCGCGGCAAATTCAACAAAGTTAGCGCGCCTAGAACCGGCGATGGCATCGAGCGCTTCCGCGGCGCGGCATGAACTGAACCGAACCTAGACCTCCCGCGTTGTGGTCCAAGCTCGATGCTCTCGAGCGAAGCTGCCCCAGCGGCGAAAATCCATTGCCCGCTCGCCGCCGGGGTCAGCGGAAACAACTGCCACTTTTTCTCGTTGTCGTCGGGGCGCTCGAACAATGTGAAAGGATCCTCGATGAAGAAGATTGCAATGGCGGCGCTGATGGTCGGCGCCCTTGGTCTAGCGTCAGTGGCCTCGACAGCTCCCGCCCAAGCTCACTGGCGAGGCGGATGGGGCGGATGGGGACCAGGCATCGCCGGCGGCCTCGTTGCGGGCGCCGTGATCGGCGGGCTCGCATCTTCGGCGTACGGCTGGGGACCGGGTTACGGTTACTACGGCGGTCCGGCTTACTATGGGGCCGGCTATTATGGCGGTCCCTATGCCTACGACTACGGGTACGACGAGCCATATCGCTGGGGCGGCGGCTACACCACGACCTACTACACGGCGCCCGTCTCCTACGGTTATCGCTATCGGCGCGTCGTCCGTCCGGCCTACGCCTATTATCGCGGCTCCTATCCGGTCGTTCGGCACCACTGGCATCGGCACTACCGGCACTAGTGAGAGCAGTCGATCCGCATGCAGCGGGGCCGCGCTACGGAAGGCGCGGCCTTTTCCTTTTCAGCATCACGCACCAGCATTCCTTCACCACCATCCGCCGGCAAATGGGTCCGGCCGCTCGAAGGCGAGACGTCGGTCAGGTGTTCTTTTCTGTAGCTTTGCCGAGCGCTTCGGATGCGGGCGGGCCGCTGTGGCCGCGCGCACAGGTGTCTCTTTCTTCAACTCGGCGGCAGGTGCTGCAGGCACTGCAGCCATGGCTTCGCGCATTTGTTGCTGGGGTTCTTCAGCGGGTGGTTCGGTCTGAGCGATTTTTGGCAAATCCGTGCGACGGCGCGTGTCGAACACGATCTTCTCCGGAAGGCTCCTCGTTGACGCGATCCGGATGATGGTCCTGTCCGGCTCGGAGGGGCCCGCCTGCTCAACCGGCGCTGGCAGATACCGGTCCGCAACGATGAGTAGCGCCAACAGCAGCCCGCCGACGAAGACGAAATAACGAATGATCGGCATGAACGGCCGCTCGCAAATGAGAAATCAGGTGTCGGCGGGGCTGGATTGGAGTGGCGGGGCGCTTCGTTCAGCGACCCGACACTGGAGGGCTTAGTCGATTTCCTGGACGACCGTTCGGGTCGACGGATCGACCAGCATCACGCGCTCGCCCGAGTAGACATAGCGGTACTTGGTGAGCGAGGGCCCCCAATCGGCAGGCACGGCTTCGAGTTCGACATCGCGCGGCACCGGCTGACCGACAACGATCTTCTCGCGGGTCTCCACGGGACGGACCTTGTGCTCGGTGACGTAGGTGCGGATCTTCGTGCGGTATTCCGGCTCGATCTGCACGGCGGCGGTATGTCCGGTGCCGGTGGTGGTGACGACGGTGGACTGCGCCATCGCGCCCGTTGAGATCATAACCGCCATCGTAGCGGTCAGCAGAAGCTTGTTCATCTTTCTCTCCTCGCCGCCATATGCGGCATGCGAGAACCCACGAATGATGGCAATGTTCCGCCGAAGGCAGTTGAAGGGAGCGTTTCCGCCAGCCTGCAGAGGTTGACCGCTGGGCAACGGAGCAAGGTCGGTGGCGTCGCCGCGGTTAATGGCATAGGCAAGGTCTCTTTTCTCTAGAGAGGCAAGCGCCCGTTCCAACTCAAGCAGTGGACTTTAGGAAAGCGTCCAATTACGAACCGTCGCCGCAGCAAATGCGGTGACTGCCTTCCCGACGCAGGCGTTGCACATTGCCAGATTTTCCCGAATTTTCAACTATTGGAACGAAGGCTGGCTTCGCAGCATTTCTAAGGTGGAAAAACGCTGAGATTTGTGCGACGCATCTTGTGCATTGCCAGATTTTCCCGGATTTCAACTAACGAATGAGGGCTGGCGCCGAAGCATTTCTAAGCTGCAGTTTCTGCAACAAATCGTGCGAGTCATTAGTAATTTATGTAAATGCCCGCGCCGCTCAGTTGCAAATATTTGCCCGCCAGTCGGGACGCAATTTTCGAGATCGAAAGCAGGAGCTTGCGATGAATATATATAGCCGCGCGAGTGTGAATGCTTTTGCCTTTGAACAACACGTTAGAGAGTTGCAACCGACGACTGGCCAAGTCTTCAAAAACGAACAACAAGCCAAGGGAGGCTTGCCATGCTTGCCTGCGCTCGCGCGGATGCTGCTGCTGTTGTCCTTCACCAAGATCTTGAAAGACTTGCGTGTCAACTTGCCGAATTGGAAGAACTGCGAAGCCGAGTGCTTGAGGCCGAGCAGAAGGAGCGAATTAGACGAACGCAGAAACAGACGCGATTGGGCGCATCGAGGCGAGGCAAGGAGCGCGGGCAATGATCATCAAAGCGGCATTCTTTGCCTCGTTGGTATTGTTCGAGGCTGCTTGGCTGTATATTCTTGCCAAAGCCGCGATAACGGTTGGCGATTGGGTGCTATCCTAGAAGCGCGCCCACCCCAAGTACTTTCCAAAATCATCAGCGGGAGCTTGCGATGCGTGAGGTCGGGTGCGCGGATGGAGATGTTTTTGTCCTCGAACAGCGCGTTGGAGCGCTCATTTCTCAACTCACTGAGCTTGACGCCTTACGAGCCCGAGTGCGTGAGGCCGAGAAGATAATGCTCCATCGCGTGACGATTGCGGCGATGCGACCTGATTTCTGCCGGTCCGGGAGCAACGCTGACTGAGGCGACTTAGTGCATCCGGTGGCGTAACTGGCTCGCGATAGCGCTCCGGTCGTCGGTGCAATCCCGAAGCCCTTTGCGAGCTTCTTGCCTCCTTCACTTCGCTTCCGAGCAGCCGAGCTGGTGAGTGAGCGTCCTAATTTCCTTCTTTCCCTGCAGCTTTGCCGAAAGGGTGGCACGCCGTCCGGTTGCTCTCTCTCGCAACCGGAGGATGGATTGACACCGCAATTTATTCGCCGAAAATCGCTCCGGGAAAAAGTGGCAATCCGGGAGACGGCATCCATGAAAGACTATCAAGTCCATCTGGAGAAGCTGCGGACGGAGGCGACCAAATGTGCTCTAATTCGCGATCTCGCGACCGATAAGCGTAAGCGTGAGGTGTTTGACCGCCTCGCCGGTCATCTTAGATTGCTTGCGGATCAAGTAGAGGTGGCAATGCTACAGCAAGGAAGAAGAGTGGAACCTAGGGTGCCAAAGCTCTCCGGTTTAAAGGACGCGCAGCGGATCGTTGTGGAGTACGCGGCCGACCTCCGCGAGACGATAAGGAAGCTCCGTCGCAAGATGAATTAAGGCCGCCTCAGTTTGGCGGCCTCCTATCTTGCTTCATCGCGCGTGCTGAGAGCGCCTATCGGCGCGCCTGATCTTTCCTTATTGGCTAACCATTCGGTGCGTGACAGGTGGTTTCCTCGCTTGACCATCACGGCGGCTTGTAGACGCAAACCAGATCACAAATAACATTCGCGTGTGAACTGGCCAGCGGACAATTGCCCGTAACGCGATGCAGCACTTAGCGCATCATCTCTTCGTTGGATCATCGGCGTAAAAAGACGCTTTCGCCGCCCTCAGTCGTTTCCATTCTTAAACTGACCGTAGTGATGAGCATTGTCGTGATGGCCGTTACCGCCGGAATAGGCAATGGCCGAAGAAGTCAGACTCGTCGACAGCAGGAGCGTCATCGCTGGCGGTGTCACTGCAGCGAACTTGCCGCACGCGCCAAGAAAGGCGCGACGATCAGCTTCGGACGACATCATATCCGTTGGATCCTTAGGCATGGAACTTCTCCGCGACATAATATCGGAAAGAGTGAGTATAAGGATGCCGCAGGCTAGTAAAATTAACATATGTGAATTCGCGCCTTTCAAATTTGGTTTCTGTACATGTCCCGTTTTGGAGCGCCCTCCAAGGGCCGCACGGACTAAGGGAAATCCGAAGAGGTTTCTCGGGCGCGACAATCGCCCGGATTACTGCCGGGGATAGAAACCGCTGGACGTCGCCGTAGAAGATCACCCAGCAATCTGGACGAGGCGGATCACGGCGACGGGTGAGGATGGGCATAGCCAGCCGATTAAAGCCAGAGATCGCGGAGGGCAATCCACGACCCAGTGGGGCATTTACTCGCCGAGCACATGAGGTTGGTCAATCCCAGCTTCGCTTAGTCGCTTAGCTACTTCCCGACCCCGCCGCGGGGAGGCAAGACCGAGCTGCGCATCGGAAGGCGAACGGGATGATGTGTGAACAGGCTCCCTTGATGCCAGAGTTGTTCGGGGAAGGGCGCCTTCACCTGCACCGATCCGCCGCCCTGCTCGCCCACGACAAGGACTCGATCCGCAAGTCCCGCCCCGAACTCAAACGCGTGACGATCGCCGGCGATTTCCGTCGAGGCTGTGAACTCGTCGGCGATCTCGCGATTGTTGCGGAGGTTGCCAAATCGGACAAGACGTCGACGCCATCGTCCGAAGAACTCCAAGTCCGCGTGTCCGACCGGAAGCACTTCGGCGCCGCCCTTCTCCACATCGAGCAGCTCCGAGCCTTGGCCGGGGAGAAGGGAACGCGCTTGGAGGCCGACGGCTTGCACAAGAGCCGCACGCTGGTCGCCGGCGAGGAAGCCGACATCTATCGTGCTCTCGGGCTGCCCTTCATCGATCCCGAGCTCCGGGAGGGGCGAGGCGAGGTCGAGCTGGCCTTGAAGGGCAAGTTGCCGAAGCTCGTAACAGATAAGGACCTGCGAGGAATCCTTCATTGCCATACTGATGCTTCCGACGGCACCGAGACGCTGGAGACGATGGCGAAGGCGACCCGCCAGCGCGGCTTCTAATATTTCGGGGTCGCGGACCATTCCAAGTCCGCTCACTATGCCGGCGGTCTCTCCGTGGAGGAGATCGTGCAGCAGCATCGGGAAGCCGACCGGTTGAACAAGCGCTTTGGTAAAAATCTCCGAATCCTCAAGGGCATCGAATCCGACATTCTGGCCGACGGCTCGCTCGACTATCCAGCCGACGTGCTGGAGCGCTTCGATTTCGTGGTGGCCAGCATCCACGGCCGATCCAGACTGGATCGCCGGGCGCAGACGCAGCGCCTGCTTCGGGCCGTTTCCGATCCTCACACGACGATCATCGGCCACATGACCGGGCGGCAACTCCAGCGACGGCCTGGCTACGAAATCGACGTCGAAAAAGTGCTGCGGGCCTGCGCTAAGCATGACGTCGCCGTCGAGATCAACGCCCATCCATGGCGGCTGGATCTCGATTGGCGCTGGCACCAAGCGGCGCTCGACTTCGGCTGCATGATGAGCATCAATCCGGACGCGCACTCGATTCCCGAGCTCGACCACATGCACTGGGGCGTCGAGATGGCCCGCAAGGGCGGCGTCCCACCGGACCGGATCCTGAACGCGATGACGTTGCCGGAGATCACGCGCTACTTCCGTCAGAAGCGGCGCTCGGTGGCCCGTGCCGCCTGATGCCGCAGGGGCACGATCTCTCGCTCAAGGGAAGGGTGGTTGCGGTCGCCGCCGATGGCGGGCACCACTTCAGCAAGCCGGCACGGGATCAGATCGTGTTGGTGGAAGGCCATGGCCCCACGCCGGCCCCTTCGTTCGGCACCGATATCTCGCCCGGCGCCAGCCCCGGCTTCCCAACCTCCGGCAGGTCCACCTGATCTGATCTGAGCTGTTTGCGCCCCTTCTCGAAGTTGGCTTCGAAATCGCAGCGGGTGACCTAGGCGAGAACATCACCACGGCCGGCCTGGACCTCGAGCAATTGCCGCTCGGGACGCTGATCGAGCTCGGACCGGGGGCGCTCGTTGAGTTGACCGGCCTTCGGACGCCCTGTGTCCTCATCGATCGCTTCCGAGCCGGCCTGAAACGACACGTGCTCTCGTCGACGAAAATGGGCCCTCCAATCAAATGTGGGGTGCTGGGCGTGGAGCGGGCAGGAGCGACGGTGGTGGCGAGTGATACCGCGCGGGTGCGCTGTTGCTAGGTCGCTCTTGCTCTCGCACCCAGGAAAGGTACGCAGAGCGTTCTAGTGATCTTGCCCTCGGGATCGAACCAGAATTTCGTACACACTGCGCTGCCGTCGTACTCCCGGTAGTCGAGACGAACGCACTCCGGCTCCGGATTGACTTGTCCAGTTCGAATGCGGTCTCGACTGCGCCGCGTAACTTGGCCGGCCAATAGCAAAGCAGGCCGGCCTGCCCGACGAATCGTTCTCCGCTGCAGCAATCAAGCGTAGCCTGATCTGGATAGAGCGATAGCAAGTCCTCCAGGCGGCGCTCGCGGCGTGCATCCAACTAATCAATCACGATTCCAATGGGATCGAAATCAGCTCCCAAACCAGACATGGTCCACCTCACAGTGTCTCCGGTGGCAGAGTTTCGTCAGGCGCCAAGACTTGAATGGGGTGCATGAACCGCTGGTCCTGCTCCCGTTTGGGTCCCGAGAACGTCTGTCGGCAGACTGCAGCGCACGATGGTGCGGTCTTCGCGTGCAACTTGCTGTCGAGCGCCCGAACGGGCTCCGACATCCTTGCCAGCCCGCCGGCCGAATTTCATATGGTGGTCTTGCATCATCCGCGATCTCGATCAGCAGATTGTCGCCCTCGGTTCAATTCCCGAGCCCGTTGCCAGAGGCGTCCGTCGTCTGCTACGGATGGCGCGAAGCTTCAAGGGCTCCATTGAGGGGTCTCGCGACCGCGTCACGATTCCTGTTCATTTGTGTAATCAAGCTGGTCAGGAAGAAGGTGAGAATCGCCATTGCGCCGGCGGCGCAACTCAGTATCATTAGCGCGATGGGAAGCAGCGGCCTCCGCCGAAAGGAAAAGCATTCCATATTTTCGTTCTCCTTGGGCCGGCTCGCCCGACGTCCTGCTCAGATATTTGAACCATCACAGTGCTTGCGTCGTTCTTCACACTGGAGGAAGCGAGCACGTGCGAACGAGGACCAGAATCGACATGCGGGTACTGATCGTAGACGACCATCCCGTTGTCGTAGCTGGCTGCCGGGCTTTGTTCACGTCGAACCCTTCCGTCGAGATCCTGGAGGCTTCCGATGCAAAGGGCGGCCACCGTGCGTACTTGCAGAAGCATCCCGACGTCACCGTGGTTGACGTGAGCCTTCCCGACCTTACCGGCTTCGAGTTGACCCGGCGAATCCGAAAGGACGACCCGGCCGCCAAAATAGTCATCCTCAGCGTGAGTGAGGATCCGGCGTTCGTGAGGCGCGCTGTGGAGATGGGCATTCAGGGATATGTCTCAAAGAGCGATGATCCCCGGCTCCTGGCCAAGGCCATCCGGAAGGTTGCAGCCGGAAAGCGCTTCGTCTCACCGCGTTTGGCGGAGGCGACGACCTTCGCGGGCGCGGGGATCAAGTCCAGTCCTTTGACGCAAATGAGCCCACGCGAACTCGAGATACTGAGGCTTTTGGGTCGTGGCGACCGCATCTCAGAAGTCGCGTCGGAGCTCGGAATCTCCTACAAAACCGTTGCCAACACGACCTTCATGCTGAAGTCCAAGCTCGGCGCCAAAAATCACTCCGATCTCGTCCGGATTGCGGTCGAGATCGATTTGCGCCGGTAAAGGGTCGTCGACTGATCCTGTTTTTGGCACGTTTCGCGCAATAGCGACATCGCAGAGAGCCCTGCTCACCTTGCGTACTTGGAGTGGTACGACCTCTGACGCGCGCGCGACGGCCATGAGGGCGAGCCATATCAACCTGTCCCGACGAACTGATTGAACTCATCGTCAGAAGCGTCCGCTCGACCCCAATTATGACGATTTGGAACGCAATCGGCTGAGCGGAGTTACATCGCCGCTTCTCATGCTGCGTTGCGAAGCCAAGCGAAGGAAGCCCATGCGTCGCGTTCGACTTGTGATAGCAGATCGACGTCCCATTGTGCTGCAGGGCTTTGTATCGCTGCTCGAAGGGCAACCCGACTTCGAGGTGGTTGCGTGCTGCCTTGATGGAGCTAGTTGCCTTGCGGCCATTCGCAGCTTGACGCCCGATGTTGTGTTACTCGAGGACGGGTTCACCGATGTAACCGCCTCCGACATCCTCGCCTTCGTGGACGACGAAGGCCTTTCCTCCCGGCTGGTGTTTTTCACTGCTGCTATCGCCTGCGGCGATCTTGCCAGGGCACTGGCGACCGGTGCATGCGGCGCGATTTCGATGGATGCCAAACCAGAAGCGCTGGTGCAGTCCCTGAGGCTGCAAAAACCGGGGTCCGACTTGGCGAGGGTCGGTAAGGAAGCCAATGGAATCGCTTCTTTCGGCAACAACGTTCTGGCGGTTCTGACCGTCAACGAGCGGACGATCATGGACCTCGTCGCCGAAGGTTTGTCGGACAGGGAAATTGCTCGGATGCTCGGTGTCTCTCTGGAGATCGTCAGGACTCACATCGACCACGCGCGAGAGAAACTCGGAATAACCAGCCGGGCGGAACTCGCCGCACTCGCCCTGTCGCGCCGTTATGGAGCGATGAGTATCCTGGCGGCTGCAATTCTGGCAGCGTTGGACGATTCGCCTGGCCGCGCGGCAACCGAAAGTTGCGCGGTCCTGGCTGCTGACGGCAGCGCAGAGGTCGTGATTATCAAAATCAGCCGCAAGGATGCAGTATCAGGCGGCACCCCGGCCAGAGGGAGCAAGGAACGCGCCGGCGGCGCAACTGGGACGTCATCGCCGACCGGTAAACTCGTCGATCCCGTGGCCGAGATTGCCGCGAGCGTATTTGGGCAGGTAGGACTTAACGCGCCGAGGCCGGGTTCGAGCGGCTACAGCATGTTCATGGCTGCAGCTTTCGCCGCCTTGATCTACGACCTCGATGGTGCCAACCACGCCGTGCAGGCGTTCGATTTCGGCGATGACATCATCACTTCATCTGCCGCAAGCGACGCCAACGGACGGGCATCCGCACTTCCCGGGTTCGCAAATTTCCGCGGCACGGCCGTTTACGATGGGGCGTTCGCATTCGAGTTCGCCCAACGTGATACAATTGCCACAGACGGCAGCAAGCTTTATGTCGGCAATGCCCATGCCGAGGATGGCGGCGGTGAACGCGAAATCCCTGTTCCCCGGGGTTCCGGCACCGTTGATGTTGTCGCGGCGGCCGCGATTGAAGCCTCACAGCGTGACCCGACCGAGACAGGCCAGGCTAACGGGTCAAACAAGGGTCGATCCGAATCCGATCTGCGCGCTTCCGACAACAGCTCAGAAGCCGCTAAGCGTCAGGCTCCCGGAGAAGATTTAAATCACGGTCAATCGCAGAAGGCTCTACATGAGTCCGATAACGGCTCCGTAGCTGCCAAGGGGCACGCCAAGCATGAAGCCGCGGGAGACGATCTAAATCACGGTCAATCGCAGAAAGCACTGCATGAGCCCAACAACGGCACCGTGGCCGCCAAGGGGCATGCCAAGCATGGGGCCCCGGGAGAAGATTCGAATCGCGGACAGGCGCACGGCAATTTGCAGACTTCCGAAGATGGCTCCGCAGCCGGCAAGCAACACGCAGAGCATCAACAGGCATGTGATTTAGATGCTGGCCAACCGCAGCACGATATACCAACGGCGTCCGTAAATTCTGCCAACGGCGCAAATTCGGCATTGAAGATTAAGACTGCAGGAAAGGGCAGGCCTTCTTCCGACAACGCAGATCAGGCCAAATCAGCGGTTGGCACCGAACTCGGCGACTCCTTTCATTTTAAGAGTGACGCCCACAATACGTCTTCAGACATGCATGACCTTCAGCAACTGAACCACGGACATGGAAAAGCCTATGGAGATGGTCAGCATGCTATTGTAGGCGAGGGGCCGGAGCCGGCCCACGATGCTGTCGGGATTGATACATCAGATGCGCACCACGATCACTCCTGGCACGCCAATCTCCATGCGGCTCACGATTTGATTGTGTAGCAATTTACTGATCGAATGGCCGGATCGTGGTTCAAGCGCTTTTTCCGCTGCTGACATCGCAACGCGAAGTTGACGCGATCATCGCCGAGACCTTCAAGAGTCGTTTGTGAAGAACGTTTCTGAGCACCGTTTCACGCAAGGTGTGGTTGCGACAGGTGGCGACAGAGTATCCCTAACAGGCCGCGTAAAAGTTCCGCGAGCCAGCGGCGGAGCAGGCTGAAGT
>JAEWFG010000010.1 GCA_023388935.1 Pseudomonadota bacterium
GCTGACGCTTCGCTTCCGGCTCCGCCCGCTTGAAGCGTCTTGGGCGGCCTTGTCATGGGCCCGGCGAGTTCTTTGGGAGGGACCTCACCGGGTCGAGTGCCGGCAGAACCGACAGACCATTGCCATCGACCAACGGCGAGCCCCGGATGCGATCCTTTACGTTCCGCCTAGCGCGCTCCGAAGAGTTCTTAGGAGAAAATCGCGCCTCCAGGACTTTCCGACATTGACCGCATCGCGCAGGACGGGCTGGGCTTGGAGGTCGGCCGCAACGTAGCCGCTGGCGAGAATGAACGGCACGGACATCGCCCGAAGCGTTTCAGCGACCGGGGCATGTGGATCGACGAGTACGCCGGCGTGCCATACCAGGAGGTCGCCGCGAAAGCGCGGGCGCATTTGGAGCATCTCGCCGATCTCTACGCCACGCCGGCTCGCGAAACAGAGCTGATTGCGATCTTCAAGGAAGCCACCCGACTCGAGGCAGACTTCTGGGAGATGAGCTGGCGCGTGGGCCAGCGTGTTGAATAGCCATCGGCAATCGCCAAGCCCAAAGCCCGTAGGTTGCTGGTTTTCGGACGCCGGGACGACGGGGCCTCCACATGACGAGGTAGCCGGCGGCCGAAAAGCGCCAAGGCACGAAGTCGCGGGAAGTTGGGCACCGGCTATGCAGCGAGCGCTATTTGCGCAGCCCCGCGGCGTTGGCGGCCTCCTTGAACAACCGGCTGAGCTGACGCGTGGTCATTGGCTGATGTTGACTGCGGCCAGGAAACAGCCAGCGGTGTTCGGGCGCGACGCCGTTGTTGGACGCGGTCGGCCGCACCTTCCACCATTGCCGCAACAGCTTCAGGACCTCCGCCGGCAGCATCACGTGCCGGTCCTTGCGGCCCTTCGACTGCACAATGCGGATGATCCTCTGCTCGCTGTCGATGTCGCCCGCTCGCAGCCGCACCACCTCGCCGGCTCGCAGCCCGCAACCATAGGCCAGCGTCAGCATCGCTCGCGCCTTCAGGCTCGTCGCCATGGTCAGAACCCGCTTGACCTCCTCAGGGCTCAGCACCGGCGGCAGCCTCTCCGGCTCCTTGATGTGCCAGACTTCGGCCGCCAAATCGTGGCGACGTAGCGTGACGCGGAACAGGAACCGCACCCCGGTCATGATCCGATTGCGGTTGCAGATGCTCGTTCCGCTCTCGATCAGGTGCAGCTGAAATCGGCGCACCTCGTCGGGCGTTGCGGTATCGGGTGAGCGTTTGAGCCAGGCGGCGAACCGCCTGCAACTGTAAATGCTACCGGCCTCTCCGCTCTTGCTCCCGCGCAGCGGGCTGGAGCGCAGCGACTTTGTGCATTGGCCCCAAGCGGCCGACCCGGCATGTCCGCTAGATGTCGGCTCTTTGGGGTGAAGCCGACTTGACATGCTCAGCCTGAGTTTTTCTCAGATTGACCCTGAGCAGACCTCGTGCAGTTTCATTCAACATTGAGCATTTGCTAGTGTAAATGGTAGACAACCATCACGCCCAGCAAAGCGGCAGGATGGACATCGAGCCTGTGCACACATTCGCCAAGATGAAAGCACGGCGCGTGGAGCCGCAGGACTATCTCGACGACAACGATGCGACGGCATTCTTCGAGGCCTCCGGCGATCTGCTGCTGCCCGGCCCGACGCTCACCAATGTGAACGACATCAGGGTGATTTTGGTCGATTGAGCCTCGGCCCCCCGTCATCGCGAGCGAGGCGGAGCAATCCAGACCATCTCCGCGGATACAGTCTGGATTGCTTCGTCGCTTCGCTCCTCGCAATGACCGAGGATGTGGATGCACTCACCCCTTTCCGCTGACGTGCTCCAGCAGCGCGAGCAGGCCCTTCAACAAGTCCGTCGGCGACGGCGGGCAGCCGTTGATGTGCAAATCCACCGGAACGGTCTCGCATACGCCGCCGACGCAGGCGTAGCTACCTCTGAAAATGCCGCCATCGATCGCGCATCCGCCAACCGCGACGACCCATTTCGGATCGGGCGTCGCGTTGTACGTCCGCTCCAACGCCTGTCGCATGTTCTTCGTCACGGGACCCGTGACCAGCAGCACGTCGGCATGGCGCGGCGAGGCGACGAAGCGCAGGCCGAAACGTTCGATGTCGTAGAAGGCGTTGGACAGCGCGTGAATCTCCAGCTCGCAGCCGTTGCAGGACCCGGCATCGACCTCGCGAATGGCAAGAGAACGCCCAAGCCTGGCCTGGGCGGCGCGGTCGACTTTCGTTGCAAGCTCCGCCAGCGCAGAAGCGTCCGGCGCCGGCGCGGGCTCCGTCAGCGAACCGTGGGTCAGGCTTTCGAGCAGGGTCTTGCGCATGGCTTAGAGGTCCGCGCCCGAATAGGAACAGTTGAACGACTTGTTGCAGAGCGGGAAGTCGGCAATGATGTTGCCCTCGATCGCCGTTTCCAGCAGCGGCCACTGAAACCACGACGGGTCGCGCAGGTGGCAGCGTTCGACGCGCAACTCGCCATCGAGCCGCAGCCACACCAGAACGTCGCCGCGGAAGGCCTCGGTGAGCGCCATGCCTTCACAGGCACCGCGGCCGATCCTGGGAGGCAGCGCAGTTTCAAGCCCTCCCGGCCCAAGTTGATGGAGGATCTGCTCGATCAACTCGGCGCTCTGCTCGACCTCGCGGATTCGGATCCAGACCCGCGCGTTCACGTCACCGGCCTGCAGTACCGGCACCTCGAACGATAACGAATCGTAAGGCGTGTAGGCAATCGCCCGCCGCGCATCGAAATCGCGGCCCGAGGCGCGGCCGACATAACCGCCGGCGCCAAACTGGCGCGCATATTCCGCCTTCACGATGCCCGTGGTGACGGTGCGGTCCTGCAAGGACGCCGTATTGTCATAGAGCTCGATCAAGCGCGGAAAGACCTTTCGGAGCTCCGCGAGCAGCGCGCGTAGCGCGGAAACGCCGTCGGGCGCGATGTCGCGCGTCACACCGCCGGGCACGATGACGTCCATCATGAGCCGATGGCCGAACGCGACATTCGCAGCGCGCAAACAGCGCTCACGCAAAATGCCGGTCTGGGCATGCATCAGCGCGAACGAAGCGTCGTTGCAGATGGCGCCGATGTCGCCCAAATGATTGGCGAGCCGCTCCAGCTCCGCCATCAGCGCCCGCAGAAGGGTCGCTTGCCTCGGCGCCTCGATCTGCAGCGCCGATTCCACGGCACAAGCAAAGGCGAAGGCATAGGCGACGGCGCTGTCGCCGGAGGTGCGGTTGGCGAGCTTTGCCGCAGCCTCGAGGCTCGCGCCCTGCATCAGCGACTCGATGCCCTTGTGGGTGTAGCCGAGCCACTGCTCCAGCCGCACCACATGCTCGCCATTGGCGGTGAAGCGGAAATGGCCGGGCTCGATGATCCCGGCATGGACGGGGCCGACCGCCACCTGGTGCAACGCCTTGCCCTCGGCCGGCAGGAACTGGTATGGCCGCGCGTCGCGCGATGCGTTACGGCCGGAGAGTGGATAGGATTTGCCCCAGGCATAGTGATCGAGCCATGGCCGCAGATCGTCAGCGACAGCAGGAACAAGCCCGAACAGGTCATGGATGGTCCGCTCCAGCCGAAGCGCCGGCGGATGACGGCTGGCGACGCTTGGAAATGTGCCGGCCGTACACTCGTAGGTGACGACCACGATCTCGGCCGAGACTCCATCGAGCATCGCCATATGCACCGCGGTCGGCTCGCCCCAGAAGCCAAGCAGTGTGAGGCCTCCCTCGACCAGTCGATCGATCGCCGCCTGCCAGCCTGCCTCCGTCACGACCGCGCGCGGCCAGGGCCGGTGCGGCAACTCCGCAGTGACATGGGGGATGCTGTCGAGGATGCCCATCGTCTACCCCAGGAGCTTCGCGACGTTCTGGAAGCCGGTGACCAGCACCGGCGGCAGATAGATGCCGGCCATCAGCACCAATCCGAGGTGCGTGAACATCGGCACGTAGGAGGCCTCCGCGGGCGCGGTCTTGCCCTTGGGCTCGCCGAACATCACCGGGCCGATCCGCAAGAAAAGCCCGCCGAGCGCGATGATGATGCCGAGCACCAGGATCACCGTCAGCCAGGGCGCGCGGGCGAAGGTCGAGCTCACCACGAGAAACTCGCTCATGAAAATGCCGAGCGGCGGCAGCCCGACGATGGCGATGACGCCGAGCATCAGGCCCCAGCCGAGCGCGGGGTTGGTCGCCGTGAGCCCGCCGATCTCGGCGATCTTCTGTGTGCCCTTGACCTGTGCGATATGGCCCACTGCGAAGAAGATTGCCGACTTGGTCAGCGAATGCATGGTCATGTGTAGCAGCCCTGCGAAATTCGCGAGCGGCCCGCCCATGCCGAAGGCGAAGACGATGATGCCCATATGCTCGATCGAGGAATAGGCAAACATCCGCTTGATGTCGCGGCGCCGGTACAGCATCAGCGCGGCGAAGATCACCGAGATCAGGCCCATGGTTACCATCAGCGGACCCGGAGTGATCGCCGCGGAGTTGACCGCGAGCATCATCTTGAAGCGCAGGAGCGCATAGAGCGCGACATTGAGCAACAGGCCGGACAGCACCGCCGAGATCGGCGTCGGGCCCTCGGCATGCGCATCCGGCAGCCAGGCGTGCAGCGGTGCGAGGCCGACCTTGGTGCCGTAGCCGAGCAGGAGGAAGACGAAGGCGACGTTGAGCAACGCCGGGTCGAACTGTGCGGCATGCTTCACCAGCACCGTCCACACCATGCCGTCCATCCCCTCGCCCACCACGGGGCGCGCCGCCATATAGACCAGGATCGTGCCGAACAGCGCGAGCGCGATGCCGACGCTACCGAGGATGAAATATTTCCAGGCGGCTTCCAGCGCTTCATGGGTGCGGTAGATGCCGACCATCAGCACGGTCGTCAGCGTCGCCATCTCGACCGCGACCCACATCAGGCCGATATTGTTGGCGATGAGCGCGAGGTTCATCGCGAACATCAGCATCTGGTACATCGCGTGATAGAAGCGCAGAAAGGCCGGCGTCAGCCGCCCGATCTCGATCTCGTGATGGATGTAGCTCGCGCTGAACACCGATGTCGTGAAGCCGACGAAGGTCGTCAGCACGACGAAGACCTTGTTGAGGTCGTCAAGCAGCAGATATTGTCCCGACGTCGGCTCGATCACGAACAGCAACAGCGAGGTGAGGAAGGTCGCGAGCGCCGCAACGACGTTGAGCTTCGCCGTCAGCAGGTAGCCGGGCAGGATCGCGAGCAGCGTGGCCGAGATGGCCGGGATCAACAGGATCGCACCGAGCGCATCGATCGTCATCGCCGCTCTCCCCTGAAGCGATCGAGCGCCTGCACGTCCACGCTGTCAAAACGCTCGCGGATGCGGAACAGGAAGATGCCGATCACGATGAAGGCGATCAGCACCGAAAAAGCGACGCTGATCTCGACCACCAGCGGCATGCCCTTGGCGCCGGTTGCCGCCAGCACCAGCCCGTTCTCCAGCGACATGAAGCCGACGACCTGGCTCACCGCGTTGCGCCGCGTCACCATGATCAGGAGCCCGAGCAGCACCACCGACAGCGCAAAGGCAAGGTCTTCGCGCGCCAGCGCGTCGGCGCCCGGGGTCACCCGCAGCATCACCACCATCGAAAGCGCGACGAGGCCGATGCCGGCCATCATGGTCAGGCCCACGCCGATCACGTTCTCGATCTCGCGGTGAATGCCGAGTTGCCGGATGATCCGGTGAAGCACCACCGGAATGATGATGGCCTTGAAGACCAGTGCTATAAGCGCCGTGACGTAGAGATGTGGCGCGTGCTGCACATAGGCCTGCCAGGCGACCGACAGCGCCAGCACGCCGGCGTGCAGCGCATAGACATTGAGCAGCGCATAGAGCCGGTCCTGGTAGAGCATCATGAAACTCGCCAGCACGAGGGAACCGGCGAGCAGATGGGCGATGTCGAATTGCAGGCTGCTCATCGCTAAAGACTCCTGGACACGAAGCGCAACAGGCTCGCAAGCAGCGCCAACATCAGCGCCGCGCCCAGGAACTCCGGGATCCTGAATACCCGCATCTTGGCGATCGACGTCTCGAAGAGGGCGAGCAAGAAGCCGAGGACCACGAGCTTGCCGAGATAGAGCAGAGCACCAAGACCC
The DNA here is from genome assembly GCA_023388935.1 of Pseudomonadota bacterium. Taxonomy (GTDB): domain Bacteria; phylum Pseudomonadota; class Alphaproteobacteria; order Rhizobiales; family Xanthobacteraceae; genus Bradyrhizobium. The sequence goes on from JAEWFG010000010.1 coordinate 6,135, forward strand.
AACCTCGCAACGCCTGCATCCGCTGTCGCCGTGCCCCAGGGCAGGAACACGCAGGCGATCAGTGAAACATAGAGCAGGAGCTTGAGCTGCGACGACAGGTCGACCAGCGCGAGATGCCGCCCCGAATACTCCAGTACCATGGCCTCGTGCACCATGGTGAGTTCGAGATGGGTGGCCGGATTGTCGACGGGGATGCGGGCATTCTCCGCCAGCGCCACTATGGTCAGCGCGACGAAGGCCATGCCAAGCGACACGCGCAGGCCGACCGCGTCCGAGCCCATGAATTCGGCGACGTAGGAGAGCTGGGTCGAGCCCGCGATCATCGCGACTGAGAAGACGGTGATCAGCATCGCAGGCTCGGCGAGCGAGGCGATCATCACCTCGCGACTGGAGCCGATGCCGCCGAAGGCGGTGCCGACGTCCATGCCGGCGAGCGCCTGGAAGAAACGCGCGCTGCCGAGCAATGCGATGATGGCGATGAGGTCGGCGGTCCAGGAGAACAGGAGCCCGTTGCCGAAGGTCGGCACCAGCGAGGCCGCGACCCAGGTGCCTGCGAACATCAGATAGGGAATGACGCGGAACAGCCAGGAGGCGTTGTCCGCCAGCACGACGTCCTTGCGCATCAGGCGGATGAGATCGCGATAGGGCTGCAGGAGCGGCGGACCGCGCCGACGCAACAGCCGCGCCTTCACCTTGCGGACGAAACCGGTGAGCAATGGCGCGAGCAGCAGCACGAGGCACATCTGGACGCCTTGCGAGAGGATGTCGCGAAACGCGGTCATAGCGCCACCACCAGGAGCAGCACGATCAACGCGGCGAAAACGAGCGTCAGATAGCGGCGGATGGTGAGGAATTGCAGCAGATTGATGCGCTCGGTTACAACGCCGATCACCTTGGCGATCGGCGCGTAGAGCGCATCCCAGATCAGGTCGCGCATCTCGACGGTGAGCCGGGCCGGCGCGGGCGACAAGGGCCGCGGCATCTCGCCGATCTCGTGCGCAGCGAAGATCACGCTGCCGAACACGCGGCGGATCGGCTGCGAGAAGCTGGAGGCGGAGTACTGGATCGCGGGGTTCGGATCCGGATAGCCGCAATCCCAGGCCGGTGCGCGGCGCAAGCGATCCGACGCCAGGCGATGAATGGCGGAGGCTGCGGCCATGCCGCTGAGCGCTGCGAACAGAAACACCAAGAGACCGTTGTAGGAGCTGCGACTCTCCGCGATCGGCACGATGGTCAGCCACTCCAGTCCGGTCTGGTGCGGCATGACGTTGCCGACCATGGCCTTGCTCACCGGGGCGAGCGCGTCGATGAAGAGGCCGGGCAGGATGCCAGCGACGAGGCAGAGAGCAGTCAGCGCGAACATCGCTGCGAGCGAGAAGCGATCCGTCTCGTGCGCGGATGCGGCGACATCCGAACGGGGACGGCCGAGGAAGCTGATGCCGTAGAGTTTGACGAAACACGCCGCGGCGAAAGCAGCGGCGAGCGCCAGCAGTCCGCCGACCGCCGGGATGATCAACTTCAATCCCCAGTTCGGCAGTTGCGGTGAGAGCAGGATGGCCTGGAAGGTCAGCCATTCCGAAACGAAGCCGTTGAACGGCGGCAACGCCGAGATCGCGACGCAGCCGACCAGCATCGCGAACGCCGTCTTCGGCATGCGATGGATCAGCCCGCCGAGCTTCTCCATGTCGCGCTCGCCGGTGACTTCCAGCACCGCACCAGCGCCGAAGAACAACAGGCTCTTGAACAGCGCGTGATTGAAGACGTGCAGCAGCGCCGCAGTGAAGGCGAGCGCGGCCACCCAATCGAGCCCCTGCGCCTTGAAGGCGAGCGCCAGCCCGAGGCCAGTGAAGATGATGCCGATATTCTCGATGGTCGAATAAGCGAGCACGCGCTTGATGTCGCGCTGCATGAGCGCATAGAGCACGCCCAGCGTCGCGGTCGGCCCGCCGACCAAGAGCACCACCATGCTCCACCACCACACCGGTTCGGGCAGAAGATCAAAGACGATACGCACGAAGCCGTAGATGGCGACCTTGGTCATGACGCCGCTCATGAGGCCGGAGACGTGGCTGGGGGCGGCAGGATGGGCGAGCGGCAGCCAAGCGTGCAGCGGCACAAGGCCAGCCTTGGAGCCGGAGCCCAGCAGCGTGAGGATCACCACCATGCCGGTCAGCGCAGCCGAAGGATGCGAGGCTCGGATCGCATCGAAATCGTAACCGGCGCCGCTCGCGAGCAGGCCGAAGGCGAGCAGCAGCGTCAGCGTGCCGAAACTTGCCATCAGAAGATAGACATAGCCGGCGCGGACATTCTCGGCCTCGCGGTGATGCGACACCACCATCGCCCAGGAGGTCAACGACATGAATTCCCAGGCGACCAGGAAGCTGAAGGCATCGTTTGCCAGCACGACGACGTTCATCGCTGCGAGATAGGCAGGATAGAACGGCAGTACGCGGCCGGGGGATTCCTCGTGCTGGCCGTAGCCGAGCGCGAACAGGCTTGCAGCGGCGCCGCCGAGATTGACGACGACGAGGAAGAAGGCAGACAGTGCATCGAGCCGGAAATGGGCACCGAGCCAAGGTAGGCCGATCGGCAGTGTCGCGGTCGGCGTCAGATGAGGGAAATAGAGCAGATCGGACAGCGCCGTGACACATAACGTCGATGTGGCGATCAGGCATCCGCCGTAAAGGACGATCGAGCCGCGCGGGCGCGTCGACAGCACGACGCTCGCAGGCGCCAGCGCCAGCAGAGCCGCCACTGACCATAGCGCCACGGCGATCATGGCCGCTCCTCCATCATGATCTGGGCGCGCGTCGCCATCGCTATTGGCCGCCTGCGCTCGGGGGTGGAGACTTCAGCCGCACACCGCGGCCCCCGGAGCTCGACGCCGCCCCCTCGGCGATCAGCTCGATGCCGGCAACCGACAGCGCCTCGACCAGCTTCACCAGGGAATCGACATTGCCGCGGATCACCCCTTCGGAGGCCTCCATGCGCTGGATCGTTGGCAGCGACAGCGAACAGCGCTGCGCGAGTTCGCGCTGGTCAATCCTGAGCAAGGCACGGGCGGCTCGAAGCTGCGCGGCGGTGATCACGGGCGAATATCCGTGGCAGTTACAGTGATTGATTTACCAAGCTTAGGGCCCGCAAAATGAGGTTTCAAGCGTCATTTCTCATTTTTCTGTATGCAACGCTTTGGTGCACAATTGCGCATCGGATGTAGAGCACCGCAAGGACGGCCCCGACCGGACCTATAAGGCCGGCGAGGTGATCACCGAAAGCACCGCTGCTGACCACTGGGCCGAGAACACCTCATCCGAGCCGGTCGTCCTCGTCAGCGTTGACCTGTTCAAGGAGTGAAGCGGCCTTCGCGAGCACTGAGAGCACAGCTATTCTCCAAAAAGAACAACGCCTTCCTCGCAGCCGCTAGTCGAGAATACTGCATTGAAAGCCCTGGCGACGTCCGGGGCTTTTGTCTATGGCCACCTCAGCGGTGTTCCGTCGTTAGACGTGAAGCGCAATGCCGCTTGTTGGGCCTAAGCGGCGGTTCGCAGCTACGCAGCAATGCGTCGGCTATCAGAGGAAAGGCGGACTAGACCTATGGCTTCGGATGCAGCGGTCCTGCCAGTATGTCGGAGTTGCTTTGGTGGTCGGCTTTGTCGAGGGCATTGGCGAAAATAAGCATGCTTTGCGTTGAGTTTTTCCCTCCCCGGTGGTCCGCCAGAACAATCTTGAGCGCAGCCAATCGCCGCCGGAGACAAACCTCGTTTTCGTGTTCGAGAAAACCCTGGCGGCTCTCCGGTAGGAAGAGACTGAAGGAATGACGTCAGTTACGAAAACCGACGAGTTGTGCACATTGGGGGCACGTGCCATCGGCCGCATGCCCAAGTTGGCGCGCGATCTCGCCCATCAGGTCGTCGTGGTCCCAGCACGTACCGTCACTCTTGATCATGTTCCGCGCGCGGTAAAAAGCATGGGTCTCGGCACCATCGTCGCCGACGCGGATGATCACATCCGGATGGAAAGGACAAACAATCGTAGCACGCGTCGTCAACAAGGCGTAGCGCACAGCTGATTGAAGATTATCCGCATCGACGGACATCAGAGCTTCCTGATCCGAGCCCAAGCGAGCGATCTAAAAAGCGCGCTGAGCAACGAGGCCCCGGTGTGCCTAGGAGGCCGAGGTCCCCGTAACCGTAACAACCCAGTGCGGCTGGTCGCTCGGTATAAAAACAATCTACCGCGATGGGTGTGGTTCACCTTGCGCCAGGTCAAGTCCTGAAAGAATCTGTCGAGCGGCTATCTGCACACCGGGAGGCTAGGCGCGGGGGCGCGGCCCACGACGTTGCGTCGTGCGAGCTGAACAAATTTAGGTAGCCAGGGGGATGCGGCGCGATCCGCCACTATCGACGACAATCATCAGTTCGTCTGCTCGCCTTCGCGCCCTCAGGAGCCGCCGTGGCACGGGGCGGGGCTGACAGAAATAAGCATGCTTTCCGGCGAATTTTTCCCTCCCCCTAGGCCGGGCGAAGTTTCTGTTGGCGGCACGCGCAGAGACGATCACCCTGCGAGAGCGCGATAGACCGAGGCCCGTCCAATCTTTAGCGCCTTCGCAATGGCGGATGGACCCAAGCCCTCGGCTTTCATCTGTTTGATCTTTGCCGGGTCAATGCTCGCCTTCCGGCCCTTGTAGACGCCCCGCGTCTTGGCGCTGGCGATGCCCTCCAGTTGGCGCTCGCGTCGCAGGTTGGTCTCAAACTCCCCAAACACGCCGAGCATGTCGAGGAAGCACTTGCCTGCCGCGGTGCTGGTGTCGATGGGCTGCTCTATCGCCTTCAGGATTGCGCCCCGAGCCCTTACAGCGCGAACGATGTCTTGAAGGTCTCCGATGCTGCGCGCGAGGCGGTCGATGCGGGTGACCATCAGGACGTCGCCCTTGCGCAGGAAGTCGAGCACTGTCCGCAACTCCTCGCGACCGGCCGTCGTGGTGCCGCTGCGCTTCTCCGACCGGATGACCTCGCAGCCCGCAGCGCGGAGGGCGCTCTCCTGCACGTCGGGGGGTCCCAGTCCAACGCCGATTGACAGCTACGTCGCCGCCGACCTCCAAGCGCATCCAGTCCTGCGCGACGCAGTCAATGTCGGAAAATCCTGGAGGCCCGAGTATCTCCTCACGGTCCTTCGCGCCACCCTGGACGGGAAGTGAGGATGTTCTGTCGCTCCGAGCGCTGTATGGGACGTGAAGAAGCTCGCCAAAGCCAGCTCAGCTCAAATTTGAACGCGGCGTGTCGGCGGGTATCGATCCCTCTGAAAAGGATCCCGCCTCCACGTGGCGCCGAGCCTGAACGATCTCTTAGCGTCATCAAGCGTTGCCTCGGCGATTCCGGGTCATGGCGAAATGGCGGTGCCGCGTCGCCCTTTAATTCAAATGCCGCGGTTCCTATATACTTTCCATGACCAAATGGACGCCTAAGCGGGAACCCGCAAAGACAAAGGACCAACTCCGCGAGATGTTGGCGGAAGCTGTCCGTAACACGCAGCCGAAGTCGGAGAGGGTGCCTCCGGCTAAGAAACATCGCGACCCGCCCGCTGGCGCAGTTTGAACTGCTCGCGATGAAAAAGCCGGTCCTTTCGATTGACGAACCAGAGCCGAGGAGAGCTTCGCGAGCGGACCGGCCCCCTGCCGAGGGATTCGTAATGGTCGTGGACGGCCATTTTAAGTCAGAGTTTGAGA
>JAEWFG010000336.1 GCA_023388935.1 Pseudomonadota bacterium
TGGCAGAGCAGGTAGGCGGCTTCCTTGTTCTTGCTCGCGGCGGCGACACCAATGCCGTCGCCATAGGTCGCCGAATATTGCCCCTTCGGCCCGGCCGGGACGACGGTGTAGCCGACTTTGCCGACGACGCGCGAGGCGGCCGGATCCTCCAGCGGGGGCGCCCAGCCGACGCCATCGATCCACATCGCCGATTTGCCTTGCGTGAAGGAGGCCATCGACTCCATCCAGTTGAAGCCGGCGACGCCGGGCGGAGCGACTTTCGTCAGCAGGGTCTGGTAGAGCTTGGTCGCTGCAATGGCCTCTGGACCGTCGGTCAGAATGTTGCCCTTGGCGTCGAGGAATTCGCCGCCATAGTCGAGGAAGAAGTTCGTCCACAAGGTCATGTTGGCGTTGCGCAGGCCCCGCCCGACGAAGCCATAGGTCCCGTCCTTGGCGTCCGTCAGTTTCTCTGCGGCCGTGACCATCTCATCGAGGGTCTTGGGGACAGCGACGCCCTTTTTCTGGAACATCTCCTTGTTGTAATAGAGGATGAAATAGTCGACGGACCACGGCAGGGACAGCATCTGGCCCTTGTCGTTCTTGCAGTATTGCAGGCCAGCGGCCGAGAAATCGCTCTCGGCGAGATCGGGCGCGGTCAGCGTCGGATCCTTCATGAAGGGCGTGAGATCGGCGAGCCAGCCGGCCTTCTCGAACTGCCGCTTCTGCACGTGATAGCTGAGATGGACGACGTCGAAGCTAGGCCGGCCGGATGTGAGCTCTATGACGCATTTCTGGCGTTGCTGCTGCTCGGGAATCTGCTCGGATTCAACCTGGATGCCGGTGAGCTCGGTGAACTCCTTGACGTATTTTTGCAGATTGTCGCCGCGCGGGCCCTTGGCGAGGATGACCTCGAGCTTGGTGCCTGCGTACTTCTTCCAGTTCACCTCGGCGCGGGCCGGAATTCCGGTGAGGCTGAGCGCGCCAGCCGCCGCGGTGCCTGTCAAAAGCGTACGGCGCGAGATTTTATGGTTGACCACTTCAAGTCCCTCCCTGTGACTCATTTTCTTTGGGAGGGATAGTAGCGGCCGTGCCGCGCCTGCCTAGCCCTAATCTGCGGCTCAGGGCCGCACGGCTGGCGTCTCCATCATCAGGCCGTGCGCCCGCGAGATCAGGTAGAGTTCGAGAGCGACCAGCTCGGGCGAGCCGTAATCATAGGCCTGAGCACGGACGCCGGTCATGCAGCTGCGCAGCCGCCGCTCCAGGGATCCCAGCGTCTGCCATTCCAGCCGATACAGCGGATAGCCGGTCGGCTGCCCCTGCGTGATCGGCGCGCCCGCGAGATGCTTGTCGAAGTTGTCGTCGTGGCAATTGGTGCAGGCAAGGTTGAGTTGTCCCTCGCGCTGCATGAAGAGGTCGCGGCCCTGTTCGACGAAGGCCTTAAGTTGCGGATCGTCGCCGGCCGTGATTGCGGCGCCGCGCGATTGGTGGGCGACGAAAGCGGACAGTGCCAGCAGGTCGCGGCTCTCATAGGGCAGCGGCGTCGCCTGCTGGTGATTGGCGCGGCAGAGATTGATGCGCTGGTCGAGCGTGACGGGACGTCCGCTCGCCTTGTCGAAGGCGGGGTAACGTGCCGCGACGCCTTTCATGCTGCTCCGTGCATCGCCATGGCAGTCTGCGCAGGCCTTGTTCGCACTGTCGGCCTTCTTTCCCCACAGCGCCTCGCCGTCGAGCACGAATAGCATACCCGGATTCGTGGTGTCGTCATCCTGCATGGCCCGCGTGTCCGGCGCCATGAAGGTATAGCCGGAGCGGCGCGCTTCAGGCGGGATTTCACCGGCGAGCAGGGCCGGGGCCGCGGCAAACAGAGTTGCCGCCGCTATCGCGCGCCAAAGGATCATTCGACCGCGATCGATGCAGACGCGGTGGACGAATAGCCATTGTCGCCGATCCATTCGAACTCGAACTTGCCGCTCTCCTTGGCGACGGTGAAGAAGGACAAATAGGGATTGGCCGCAATCGCAGGAAAGAGATCGGCGCGAAAGATCTCGGCGCCGTTGTAGCGGCACGTGAAGCTCGTGATGATGTCCCGCGGCACGAGCTCGCCGGACATCGTGTGGCGGAAGCCGGTCTCCATGATGTGCGAGGTCAACGTGCGGATCTCGACGATGTCGCCGCGTTTGGCTCTGGCCGGAACGTTGATGAGCGCGGCCATCAGTTCAACTCCTCGGTGCAGGCGGCCAGCGTCACGACCACGTCGGCTGCGGCCTGCCAGAACGTGTCGTCAGAGAGGCGCGCGATCGCGACCACCTTCTGGGTGTCGGCGAGCCGGATCCGGGTCGAGACCTGAGCGCGGCCGGCGGAGGGGCCGAGATGGAAATTGCCGATGTTCGGCTGCGGGTTCTTCTCGTTGAAGACGTGGATGCTCTTGACGTAGTCGTCCGCCGTCATCGGGCTTGCGACGCTCACCGTCATCGGCACCGTGTTGCCGTTCTCGACCAGCGGCGGAATGTCGAGCTTCACCTTGCCCGTGCGAATTGGTGCTTCACCGACGACGTTGCGGATTGCCGTGCTGAGCATCGCCGGTGTCGCCTCGAGCGGCCGCAGCGTGACGATCGGGATCGTCCCGGCGGCCGTGACGCCTCCGGCAAGACTCAGGAATTGTCGTCGCGTGGTTGACATGGACAGTCCTAGTCCCGAAGCGTTGCAAGGAAGGCCACGATGTCCTCGATCTCCGCAGCCGACAATATCGGTTTGCCGGCAAAATTGCGCCCGACGCGCACCAAGCCGTCGTTGCGATAATAGGACGGCATGATGGTCTCCGGGTTGAAGCGTGACGCATCGACCAGTCGAAGCCGCAACTGGCTCGCCGTCCAGCGGTTCCCGGCGCCCGTGAGGTCAGGGGCCAGGTCGCCCTGGAACCGTGTTTCCGGGAACGGGCCGGAATGGCAGAGGATGCAGGTCGTGGTGCGCGCAAGCACCAGCGCGCGGCCGCGCGCGGCATCGCCGGGCGAGCCCGTGAGCGATTCCGTAATGCCGTCGCCGACAATCTTGTAGGCCACGAGCTCCTCTGCTTCCGCACCGCAGCCGAAGGCAAGACTAGCGGCGATCAGCGCTGCGATATGGACGGATGATCTAGCCAAAGGTGTCCGCCGTGATGGTTTGAAACCAGCGATCGGCCTCAGCCGCCTCGCGGGCGCGCAGCTCGCGCGGCGCATCGACCGGGCTCGTGGCGCCGCCCTCGACCTCGGCAAAGATGTCGCCCTTGGGCTGGTAGTTGCCGGCGAGCGAAAAGCCGTAACCGGGCGCGACGGTGTTATAGCAGACGCCGGTCAGCCGCGGCGCCTCCGGCGCTCGTCCCGCGAGCAGGCCGACGATGGCGCTGGCGCAGGCCTTGCCCTGGGCGCTCGCGGCCGACGCTGATTTGGGGATGCCGCCGGCGAGGCAGGCGTCACCGATGACGTGGATATTTTTGACCAGCTTCGACTCGAAGGTGACGGGATCGATCGGGCACCAACCGGTCGTATCGGCTGCGCCTGCGATCTCGGCGATGTGCCCGGCGCGCTGCGGCGGGATGACGTTGGCGACTTCGGGGGTGTAGTTGCCGAATTCGGTGACAATCGTCCTGGTCGACGCATCCACTGAGGTCACGCGGCCGCCTTGCGACAGGCCGATGCGCTCGATCATGTCGCCGTAAAGCTCCTTCCAGGCCTTCTCGAACAGCCGCTGCTGGGAAAAATTGTCCTTGGCATCGAGGATCAGCACTTTCGAGCGCGGCTTCTTGGTCTTTAGATAGTGTGCGATGAGGCTGGCGCGCTCATAAGGCGCCGGCGGACAGCGCGACGGATTGGCCGGAACTGCGATGGCGACCACGCCGCCGTCCGCCATCGCCTGCAGCTGTCTGCGTAGCAGCAGTGTCTGCGCGCCGGCTTTCCAGGCATGCGGCATCTTCTCCGCTGCGGCGTCGTCATAGCCGGGCAGGGGGGCGAAATGGAAGTCGATGCCGGGCGACAGCACGAGGCGGTCATAGGCAAACGCGGAACCGTCGGCCACCGTCACGCGATGCTCTTGCGTGTCGATGGTCGTCGCAGCCTGGGTGACAACGGTGATACCTTGGGCGGCAAGCTTGTCATAGCCGAACTGCTGCGCCTCGATCTCGCGCAGGCCCGCGATCACCTCGTTGCTAAACGGGCAGGCGATGAAGACCTTGTTCCGCTCGATCAGCGTCACCTGCAATTTTGCGTCGGCTCGATTGAGCGCGCGGGCGCATGCCGCGCCTCCGAACCCGCCGCCGATCACGACAACGCGGCCCGCTGATTGCGCGTGCAGGATCGAAGGTACGGCAAGCGATGCGGCCGCGACGGTGATGCCGAGGACGGCATTCCGCCGTGTCACCGGCGCGTTCATGGGCCTCATCCGGAAAATGCCGTGGCGGTTATTGTGGCCGCCGCGGCGTTTCTTACGCGAAGGTGATGTTCTGGTCGCGCAGCGGCACCGAGCGGATGCGTTTGCCGGTCGCCGCGAAATAGGCGTTGAGCACCGCCGGTGCCGCGACGCCGATGGTCGGCTCGCCGACGCCGCCCCAGAATCCACCGCTCGGCACCATCACCGCCTCGACCTTCGGCATCGTGGCGATGCGCATCGAGTTGTAGGTGTCGAAGTTGGTTTGCTCGATGCGGCCGTCCTTGACGGTGCAGCCGCCGTAGAACAGCGCCGAGAGGCCGTAGACGAAGGAGCCCGCGACCTGCCGTTCCACCTGCGCCGGATTGACGACGTAGCCGGGATCGGTGGAGGCGACGATGCGATGCACCTTGATCTTGGTGCCGTCGGTCACCGAGATTTCGGCGGCGCCGGCAACATAACTGGCATAGCCCATCACCTGCGCGATGCCGCGATAGACGCCCTGCGGCGCGGGCTTGCCCCAGCCGATCTTCTCGGCGACGGCATTGAGCACCGCCAGATGCTTTGGGTGACTGCCCATGAGCTTGCGGCGGAATTCGAGCGGGTCCTGGCCTGCGGCATGGGCCAGCTCGTCCATGAAGCATTCCATGTAGATCGTGTTGTGATTGACATTCACGCCGCGCCAGAAGCCGGGCGGAACGTGCGGGTTGCGCATCGAATGCTCGATCAGGAGGTTCGGCACCGAGTAGCCGAACACGGCCTCGCCGGACTGGGCGACGCCCTGGAACGCGGCTGGATCCATGCCGTTCTGCAGCGCTTCGGGGCGCAATGAGAACAGGATCGATTGCCCGGACAGGCGGTAGTGCAGCGCGACCAGGTTGTTGTCGGCATCGAACGCGCCAGTCATCTTGCACTGGGTGACCGGGTGATACCTGCCGTGCGTCATGTCCTCTTCGCGCGACCACAACAGTTTGACCGGCGTGCCCGGCATCTGCTTGGCGATCGCGACGGCCTGACGCACATAATCCGTCAGGCCGCGCCGGCCGAAGCCGCCGCCGAGCATCACCTTGTGCACGTCGCACTTCTCCGCCGGCAGGCCCGAGGCCTCCAGCACCGCCGCGAACGCCGCCTCGCCATTCTGCGTGCCGCACCAGACCTCGCATTTGTCCGCCGTGTAGAGCGCGGTGGCGTTCATCGGCTCCATCGTGGCGTGGTTCTGG
>JAEWFG010000013.1 GCA_023388935.1 Pseudomonadota bacterium
GCTGACGCTTCGCTTCCGGCTCCGCCCGCTTGAAGCGTCTTGGGCGGCCTTGTCATGGGCCCGGCGAGTTCTTTGGGAGGGACCTCACCGGGTCGAGTGCCGGCAGAACCGACAGACCATTGCCATCCCACCAACGGTGAGCCCGCGATGCGACCCTTTACTTTCCGCCTAGCGCGCTCCCAAGAGTTCTTAGAAGAAAATCGCGCCTCCAGGACTTTCCGACATTGACCGCCAATACTCTTCGTCCTTGCCCTCGGGCATGCCTGCGTCTTCCCACATTTTGTAGGCTCGGGCGGCGAGTCACGCTCGGCTCGGCGCTTTCATCGGAACGCTCGACCTCGTCAAGATGCAGCAGTTCGCGCAGCAAATCCCGCGCCGTCTCCTCAGGCGAGGGGCGCCCGAACAGGCGAAGGATGCTCGTGATCATGCTTTCTCCCTCCGTTATCGAGAGGCGCAATCTGAGGGGATGTCCGGAGGATAATCACGAATTCCCGACAGGGTCCACAAGCGAACGTCCTTACCGAGCGGTCTATCACGCAACCGGCAGACGTGTGCGGCGCTTCCCGATCACGTTGGACAAGCTCCTCACCTGAGGGCTTGACGATGAACCTTCCCTGAGATTAGGAGTCGCTCCCGACCCGGGCGATGATGTCGGCCGGCAACAGCGCTGCGGCATCGACCTGAAGCGATCGCCACAAGGTCTCTCCTGGGATGAGCTTCGGCATGGTCAAGTCGTGGTCGGCGAAATTGGCGACAATCTGCAAGACGCCGCCCGACGCGGTTTGCCAACGGACGTCGATCCCGCCGGCGCGGCGGTCGCTCCCGAGCAATTCCCGTCTGGCCGAAACGAACCCCTGCTCGATCAGCGGGACGATCCGCTCGCGCCGCAGCTTCATCAGTCGGGCCGTCAGGGCGCGAAACTCCCGGCAAACCGGCGACCGATCGATCTTCGCCCAGTCGAGCTTCGAGGCTCGAAAGGTTTGCTCGTCGCAAGGATCCGGAATCGTGGCGCGCATGTCGGGCGTCGAAAAGGCCTTGAAGTGCGCGAACTCCTTGCGCCGCCCCTCGCGCGTCAGCTCCGCAGCTTCCCCGGTCCAGTCTGCAAAGTACAGGAAGGGCGTATCGACGGCTGCCTCCTCGCCCATGAACAGCATTGGGATGTGCGGGTTGAGCAACACCAGGGCCAACGCCTGTTCCAGCTTGTCCGGACCGACTAGGCTCGACAGCCGCTCTCCGAACGCGCGGTTGCCGACCTGGTCGTGGTTCTGGGCGAAGAAGATGGTGGCCTCGGGCGGCAGATGAGCACTCGGTTCGCCGCGCGGGGCGTCGGGAAAGGGAAAGGTCTCGCCTTGATAGGCGAACCCCTCGGCGAGGGATCGGGCGAGATGCTCGAGCGGCTTATCAGCAAAGGCGCGATAGTATCCCTCGTCCTCGCCGGTCAGCAGGACATGCAGCGCATTGTGGAAATCGTCGCCCCATTGCGCGTCGAAATGTCTGGCGCGCCCCTGCACTCGATCAAGAAGGTGGGCCTGGTTGGCCTCATTTTCCAGCATCAGATGCACGCGCCGGCCCGGCAACTGGCGGCGCCCCGTCTCGGCAAGCTCCACCAGGAAATGGCGCTCCGAATCGTCCTTCAGCGCGTGCACCGCATCGAAACGTAGTCCGTCGAAGCCGTAATCGCGCAGCCACATCAGCGCGTTTTCGATCAGAAATTCGCGGACGAAGCTGCCGTCGTGCCCTTCGAGGTTGACGGCGGGCCCCCACCCCGTCGTATGGCGCGCCGTGAAGAAGTTCTCGGCATAGCTGTGCAGGTAGTTCAGCTGCGGACCGAAATGATTATAGACCACGTCGAGGTAGACCATGATGTCGAGCGCGTGAGCCGCTCGCAGCAGCCGCTTGAGGTCCTGCGGCCTGCCGTAGCGCGCATTGGGCGCGTTCAACAGCACGCCGTCATAGCCCCAATTGTGCCGACCCGGGACGTCATTGAGGGGCATCAGCTCGATGGCGGTGATGCCGAGATCGCGCAGATAAGGCAACCTCTTCTCGACGCCGGCATAGGTCCCCTCCTCGCTGTAGGTGCCGACGTGGAGCTCATAGATCACGGCTTCCGCCCATGGACGACCTGGATAGAGGATGGAGTCCAGCAGCGTCGCCGCATCGATGACCTCGCTGGGAGCTCCGACATCGTCCGGCTGGAACAACGAGGCGGGATCGGGGACGACCAGATTCCCATTGATCCTGAACTGATAGCGCGTGCCGGCATGCGCCGTCGCACTCAGCAACTGGTACCAGCCGTCGTCGTCGCGCGGCATCCTCTGCGGCGGCCGACCCGTCTCGAGCAGTTCGACCGATCGGGCCGTCGGGGCCCAGAGGTTGAAGACGACCCCGTGATCGACAATCTGAGGACCATGGCGTCGATCCTGCCCGGCTGCCCCGAGGGTCCGCGTCAAATCAATCCGCTTTTCGTCCATTTCCCCATCGCCTGGTGAGGACGGTGAAAGCGAGGCGGGGCCATTCGTTCCTCATGAAGGCGATTTGTTTCTGCTGTTACGCCAGCCGTCGCGGCAGGCTGTTGTGGATCGTGCAGGCCGCCACGGCGGCATGACTGCGGATTCCGCTCGATGTCGCCCACCATTCCGAGATGATCTCGCCCACCATTCCGATTTGAAGTCGCCCACCCATTCCGAGATGA
>JAEWFG010000340.1 GCA_023388935.1 Pseudomonadota bacterium
TCGATCAGGCATTCCTTTGAGGCGAGGGTCTCAGGCGAGGCAAGGAGAACGACCGCCTCACAGCGCTCATTGGCGCGCCACAGCGCCTCGCGCCAGCGCGAGCCCGCCCCAATACCCTGGAGATCGATGAAGATGTCCTCGGCTGACCAGCCCTCACTGACCAGCCATTGCTGGAATGCCAGCGCTTCGCAGTTGTCCTTACTGGAGTGGGAGATAAAAATGCGTGACATGCGCATCCCCCCTAGATCGACACTATTCTAGTATTGCGCGAGTAGATTGACTAGTAGGTAGGCTCAAAGCGCTACCGCGATTGAATATTGGTCTTGATATTTGACCCGCTGTGGGCGCAGAGACCGCCGCGCCGACCCCTCGTTCGCCCCTTGAATATCGGCGCGCGCTCGAGTGCGTGACACCGCATGAACAAATCACAAAAGTTGAAGTGCCTTTTGTGACCTATATCACAAGCTGGAATAATTTCCCGCGCAGTTCCACCTCTTAGTCGTCGACCGCGTGTTCCTTTGGTTGGGCCGGATCAATCGGTTGCGATGACTGTGGTTTGGTTGGCGACGAGAGATCGCCGACGCGCAAGCACGGAGCGGGCCTAACTTCACGCGAGCTGTTTTACTTGAGAGGGCTGTAGGTGCGCTGCTCAAGGCGAGCAATGGAGACCCAAACGGATCAATCGAAGCGGCAGAAGGCGGAAGGGCAAAATCAAGTCAAAGCGAATGATAATTCCCAATTGTCGAAGAGGATCACCGCTCCTCCACACTGGTCGGGCTATCGCACTGAGATTGTGTCAATTTACGACGCTGCGCGACGTGATCACGCAGGACGCTACGGTGGCTAGCTACGCATGATAGCCGGCAGCAGGGTCTGCTTTCGCAGATGGCTGTGCTGGATAACTGGTTCGAGCAGATTGTGAACTGGGGAGAGATGGGATGCAGCCGTTAGCGGTGTTCACGCCGCGGCTGGCTAATGTCCACTTCGTATAGCTTCGTGACACGTTGCGCGTTGATCGAGGATTCAGAAGCAAGTTGTTGCAGTGCCTTACGTGCGTTGCTGGCGATGAGCCTGTATCTTGCGTCAACGAGGCCGGTTTGACCTAGTTCGAGCGCCTTTCTGACAGCTGTTCTCAATTGAAGACCACGCTGCGTCTTGAACAGACTGTAGAAATCATCGGGCGCGAGCTTCGAAAGCAAGGCGATGTCTTCATCGCTCCAGCCGCTATTTTTCGCGATTTGGAAGAGCACGTCGACGGGATCGCGAGCATCAATAAAAGTATGGAGGCGAGCATCCATGGCTTTACGTAGATCCTCGTCCCTGACCGGAAAGGCCTCCGCCAAGTTATCGAAGAAAGCCTTTGGCTGGCTTTTATTGGCCTCGATCCAAGTGGAGATGACCTTCAAGGCCTCTGATTCTCGATTTAGTGCCTTCAGGAATCGCACCGAGCCGTCGATGTAACTCGCCGTCAGGGCAGAGGCGTGCTTGTTGATCGTCGCGATGAGGGAGAAGCGAGACGAGCCCAAGCACGTCAATCATCCGAAGCTTCTCGCCCTTGCGTTCGAGATCGTCCACACAGACGATATACTGACTTGCGGCGAGAAATGCGGCGTGGTCAGCGAGAGCACCTAACCCTGGCTTCCATGCTGCAGCGGCGAGTTTGGCGACATTCTTGATGTTCGTTCCCAGGGTCTCGATGTTGGGATCTGTGCCAGCGCTCGATACCGGGATGACATTCTCAAACACCGAAGACTTGAACCGATCGAGATTGTCGAGACCAAATAGCGAGACGTAGGAATAAGACGTCAGCCTAACTTTCTTCGCTTGCTGCGCTTCCTTAAGAAGGAGCTCCCAAGTGAAGGTCTTCCCGACGCCCCACTTCCCTCTGATGCAAAGCACCTCTGGAGTGTCGGTATCGAGAAATCGATAGATCTCGTCCCGCAAAAGGGCGAGCGCGGTTGGCTTCGGAGGAGCGGCAGGATCGGCGGGGGGATGGGGAGCCACGAGAATCAGGAGAATGGGTGAAAGGCTTGCCAATAGCAGCTTTCCCGTGTGGATTATAGTGCGGCAGGGAGTATCATTGGCCCGAACGGCAAAGCCTATTGTCTGCGCTCGCGAGTTTCAGAACTTCAATGAGGCTCAGCCGGAGCCGATCCACAGGCGGCGCAAGATCGAATATCCGAGCGATTTGTAACCTGATCCAGATAGCTAGGTCGCTAGCCACCGCTGTCTGCTGCGCAGCATGCGGCTACTTAGGGATTCCATCAATTTATGTATGCGTGAGCAGCAGGATGCTGGCATGATTACTGCCGGGATCGGGAGGGGTTATGGCTAAGGTACGGATGCCGGATTTGCCGCGTAGGCTTTTTCGCTATTGTCGTTTGGATCGACCCAACGATCTCGAAAATGAGATAAGCGCCTTTCGTACTCGATACGTCTGGTCGTCACCGTACAAGGGTATGAATGATCCGATGGAGGGATTCTATGAGCCAAGCGCTCGATTGAGGCGCGAGCCCCGCTGGCGCGAGCTGTATCGAGAAATACTGCATGCCAAGCAAGCAACCGGGATCGCGTGTTTCAGCGAAACGTTCGACAACGAGCTGATGTGGGCGCACTATGCCGGCAATTATAGCGGTATCTGCATCGCCTATTCGGCGACCAAGCTCGCGGACAATCTACCAGACAGCGCACGCCTCGTTCGCATAGCTTACGCTGAATCGCCAATCTACCTCTCAAAACATGATCGCGGCGATGTAATTCAGGCGGCTCAGAAGATTTTGAGCCGGAAGAAATACAATTGGGCGTATGAACGAGAATGGCGCGTGATGGGTGACCATTGGGGTCGACTTCCATACGAGGTGGACGTCGTCACGGACGTGTACTTTGGCTCGCGAATTGCGCCCGACAATAAGGTACGCGCGTTGGACGGAATGGGCGGGCGTAACGTCAAATTTCACCAGATGAAAGTTGCCGGCTATCGCCATAGTTGGACCAAGTTGAAGCGGCCGAAGTTGGTTCATATGTCGGACTAGTGTCCCGAACCAAAAGTTCGTGGCATTCAAACCCTCGCAGGCGAGTTGTAAGCGCAGAAGCGTTCGATTGAGCGGAGAATGTCGTCGGCTGATTTGATCCATCGGAACGGTCTTGGGTCGGTGTTGTGATGTTCGATGAAGGACATGATCTCGGAGCGTAGGGTGGCCACACTGCGATAGATGCCGCGCCTGATCTTGCGCTCGGTGATGAGCGCAAAGAAGCGTTCGACCTGATTGAGCCAGGATGAACTGGTGGGCGTCAGATGGACGTGCCAGCGCGGCCTCTTGGCCAGCCAGTTGCGGATCAGCGGCGTTTTATGGGTCGCGTAATTATCCATCACGAGATGAACGTCCAGACCGCCTGGAACAGCGGCTTCGATTTCATCGAGAAACTTGCGGAACTCCTTGGCGCGATGGCGCCCGTAGCACTTTCCGATGACCCGGCCGGTTGCGATGTCGAGGGCGGCAAACAACGATGTGGTGCCATGGCGTTTGTAGTCGTGACTGCGGCGCGCCGTCTGCCCGGGTCGCATGGGCAGCATGGGCTGGCTGCGGTCCAGCGCCTGGATCTGCGACTTCTCGTCGACACACAACACGATGGCGCGCTCGGGCGGGGCCACGTAGATATCACGAACCTTGGCGACAAAGTCAGGATCGGTTGAAAGCTTGAATGTCTCCAACCGATGCGGCTGCAGGCCGAAGGCGCGCCATATTCGCTGTACCGTCGAGACCGATAGTCCACTGGCCCGCGCCATCCCGCGCGAGCTCCAGTGGGTGGCATCGGCGGGCTTCGTCTCGAGCGTGCGGACGATCATCGCCTGGATCTGGGTATCCTCGATAGTGCGCGGCGTCCCCGATCGCGGCTCGTCCAAAAGACCTTCAAGCCGACGCTCAACGAAACGCCGGCGCCACTTGCCGACCGTGTCGGGATCGACACCTAGACGCGACGCCACAACCTTGCTCTGCTCGCCCTCAGCACAGGCCAGGACGATCCGAGCCCGCAGCGCCAACGCCTGAGCAGTACTTCGGCGCGACGCCAGCGACGTCAACTCAGCACGTTCCACCTTATCCAGCTCCATCGGCGCAAAGCGTCGACCCATCGCCAATCCTCCCCAAAATCTGGAGAGTCCGCTATCATCGAGTCGATTTGGAGGCCTTCGAACTTCGGATTCAGGACACTAGTATGCACGTGGGGAAACATGAATGCACCTGAGAATTGCAGTAGCGCGCGGCGAAGCTCTGGCTACGAGTCTATTAGCATCGGCGGCGCCGACCGGGTTTATCTTCGTCCCGCCGGCGACAGCCCTGGTCAGTCACGTGGTCCCGACGTCTCCGGGCGGGCTCCGAGGCCATCTGCCCGACGGCCTTTATCCAGCCGCCGCGCGGTCGCCAAATTGGATTACATTGGCGCCCGTGAGAAATGCGGCCCAATCCTTCATTAGTGCTCTTCGCTTTTCCAGCTTTTGGCCTCGCTGATAGGCCGCGGTTGTCTCGGACTTGTACTTGTGGGCTAGTGCCGCCTCGCGCACGCCATCCGAATAGTCGGTGCATTCCTCAGCCCAAGTTGCGAAAGTGGACCGGAAGCCGTGCACTGTCACGTGTCCAAAGCCGAGACGATCAAGTACTGCGAGCATCGCGTTCTCGGAGAATGCCCCGCCATCGGGATTGGTGAAGATGAGTTCGCCTTGGCGGCCATCGCGCATCTCATCGAGAACTGCCAACGCGGGATCCGTCAAGGGAACGTGGTGGTCCTGGTCCATCTTCATTCGCTCGCCAGGAATTTTCCAGGTCGCGCCCGGCCGATCGATCTCGGACCAATGCCCTTCGATCGCCTCGTTGGTACGGCAAGCCGTGAAGATTAAGAAGCGCAGCATAGCGGCAGCTGTTCCGGGCGCTCCGGCAAGGAGCTTCATGAATGCCGGCGCGTCGGCATAGGGTAGGGCCGGGTGATGCCGAACGACCCGCTTGGGGCGCTTCGGTAGCTTCTCACGCAGCTGCCTAGTAAGCTCTGCCGGATTACGGAAGTCCGGATCGTCAATATCGACGTTCTTCTCAATGATCGTTTCGATCCGACCGCGGACGCGGTTCGCAGTCTCCCGCTTCTCCACCCAGATCGGCTTCAGCAGATCGTGGATATGGCTCGGCTTGATCTCCGGGATCGTCAGCTTGCCGATGGTAGGATAGGCGTAACGCTTGAGGGAGGAGGGCCACTGATCGCGATGCTTCTCGCTCCAGGCCGACCAGTTCGCCCGGATGTAGGTTTCCGCGCATTCCTCGAACGTCGGCAACACCACCTTGGCCTCGACAGCTTTCGTTTCTTCGCGCGCTTTTCGCCTCTCCTGCACAATGTCCACACCGACGGTGCTTCGATCGCCTTTCACGCGCAGCCGGGCCGCGTCCCGGGCAAGCCGCGCATCCTTTAGCGATACATCCTTCAGGGAGCCGAGGCCGTGCCAGCGCTCTTTGCCGTCTTTCCAATATCTGTACGACCAGCTCTTCGATGTCGGTCCGGTAACGATGAAATAGAGCCCATCGCCATCGGCGTATTTGCCGGGCTTGGTTTGGCGCTCTACGTCGAGTGGTTTGAGCCTTCCAGCCATTCTCCCTCCAGGAAAACCGTCCTCCGAACCCACGGCCTTAATCTACGGTCAGTGACCCAATTAAGGAGAACATCGCCGAACTGCGAAGTACAGCGTTCCGGCGCAAATCACTGATTTTGCTGTGAAGTTCGAACAACTACGAACAGAGGAGAACAATATACTGGCGGAAGGGGTGGGATTCGAACCCACGGTACCCTTGCGGGCACGCCGGTTTTCAAGACCGGTGCCTTAAACCACTCGGCCACCCTTCCGAATAGAGAATTGCTGTCGCTTAACGCAGCCGACGGCGCAAGGCAACGCGAAGTTGGCGACTACCCCGTTCTCCGTGGCCTCGCGAAAGGCGCCTCAGCAGCGTGGTATCCCGGGCGCGAAGCCATCGAGGTTGGGTCGTCGCTTAAATAGCTGATACTTTGACGGTTTGACGAGCCGCGCCCGGTCCCGCCGGGGAGGTTCAGTGGAACCTTTTCTTCGCATTCGCGTTGTCTCTTCATGACTGAAGACTTTTCCTTTCGACGCAAACCCCTGACCCCAGAGCAGCGCCACGCGCGCGACGCGGCCCGCCGGATCGAGGCGGAACAAGCCATGCGCGACCATGAGGAGGCGCAGAAAGCGTTTTACGCTAACCGCGAACGCCTGAAAGCCGAGCGGCTCGCGCGCGAAGCGGCCGCCGCAGCAAAAGGTTGACCGGCGCCAGTCGCCGCGCCAAGTATTTTGGTCGAAGTATTCGTCGAAGTATTCGGCCCAACTATTCGGTGTCAGTCCTAATGCGTGTTCGAGGAGCGCGTTGCGCTGAGCGCGAGCTTAAGCGCCTGGACCGCGCCGGCGAATGCGCCGCGGGGCGACTGTGCTTCGATCGCTTCGGCTGCGATGCGACAATCGTCGGCGACCTTGAGCAACCCGCTTCGCGTGAGGTCCATGGTGGAGAGGGCAGCCTGCTCCAGGCACAAGCGCTCAAGCCGTCGAAACTCGCGCAGCTCTCTGTTCATGCGTCAGCTCTCGATGTCCCCGGCCATGCGGCACTGAGTCTGCTTAACGAACGGTGAACATCTTTGCCTAGCCGATGTGGCTGGCGCAGAGCTGGTGGGGACCGTGAACACGCTAGCCCGCGGCGTGCCGGCAGGGTTGACGGCGCTTGCCTTCCGCCGGAAGCTTCAAATGATCCTCAACTGAGGTGAAGCACGGAGACGTTCGCTCCCAGCCAGTCCGATTTCCCTTCAGCGAAACGCAATGGAGCTGACCATGACTACGTTCGACAAGCGTGAGCAGGGCTTTGAGGCCAAATTCGCCCATGACGAGGAACTCATGTTCAAGGCGACGGCCCGGTCCAACAAGCTGCTCGGGCTCTGGGCAGCAGCCCAGCTCGGCCTCAGCGGCGATGACGCAGCAAGCTACGCGACGGCACTGGTGACAGACAATCTGCGCAAGCAGGCGATCGACGATGTCGTGGCCAAGGTGTCAGGCGATCTCGCCGACAAGGGCGTATCGCGCGAGCAGGTGGCGCAGAAGCTTCAGGAGTGCCTGCATCAGGCCCTTCAGCAGCTCGAGGCAAATGGGTGAAAGGCTCACCGTTGAAGGCCCATTGGCCTCACTTGCCGTGCTTGCGCGTCCTGGAGTCGCTGAGCAACTGCATGCTATCGTCCCGGGTGGCCGCCACGCGTCGGCTTCGACCGGGAGGCGGAAAGTGAGAAGCGTCGCTGGGCAAGAGTTCGGGAGGATCGCGTTCGCTGCGGCGATGATGTTTGGCGTTGGCTCCGCAGAGGTGTCGGCAACGCCGTTGACGCCGTTTCGCTACGAGGCGCAGGCGCAGCGCCATTGTCCGCATGACCAAGTCGTCTGGCTGGATTTCAAGAAGGGCATCTACTACGGCAAGGTCCAGAAACTGTACGGCAAGGGGTTTGACGGTAGCTTCGTCTGCCGGAACGAGGCCCGCGACGGCTTCTACCGTCGGTCGCTGTTGGGTCTGCGCTGAGCGGCGCGTGTGACCGGAGTCTACGGACAGGCCGGCTATTTCGGGGCTGGCAGCTTCACCGGTACATGCGGGGAGGTGCTGATGACATGGGGACTTCCGTCCGAATTGGCGCGGTCGCCGCGGATCAGCGATTCCAGGACCAGAAAAAATTTCTCGGCAAGCATGTGCGTCACCTTCGTTGGTGATGGCCTCTTGAAATGAGTCGAGGCGCCGATCGCAAAAATTCAATCAACTAAACGGGAGCGGATAATCCCGGACAAACACCCGTGGTCTGAAAAACGAGAACAGGTGGCTGAGATCAGCCGAAGGCCAATGCCACCAGGCTCGAGCACAACAGCACCAGACCGCCTGCAGTCAATGCCAGGAAGCCGTCGGAAACGAGGTCATGATTGCGCATGGGACACCTGCCGCTCTCGTCTGTGATGCTCGGTCGGATCAATTAAAAATGTCCGAACGTGCCGTCCTGAAAGAGGTGATGCTCCCGCATGAAAGCCTTCAGGCTCTCGTGCGGTAACCTTCAAACGCATGGGCCAGGAAGATCACCGCGCTTACCAGGCCCATCAGTGCCGAAACCGTCTCGATCATCGTCAAATTCCATCCCGCCCCTGCACCGCGAGAAAACGCGTGCGGCCTTGCACAGTCAAAAGGATTCCAGTGAGTGCCGAGACAATGGGGGTGGAGTGAGGATTCGGCGCAACAGCCTGTCCAGGAGTGGCACAGAGAATGCAGCCGCGGCGCGCCCGCGCTCCGTAGATCAACGGGAAAAGCGAACGACCCGTTTACCATCTCGGCGCGATCACCGCGGGCTCCCCATTTCCGCCGTGTTCAGGTTGCGATATTGTCACGACTTCCGACGCGGTGGTGGGCCGCCTCGGAGCACAGGACCGGACGGCGCTCCCCTTGGCCAAAGCTGGTTGGGTTGCGCCTCTGGCAAAATGGTATTTGGGGCGAATGGGGATCCGACGATCAGATTCGGTTTTGCGGGCCGTGCGCGGTGTTGCGGCGGTCGCGACCTGTCTCGCGCTCGCCAATTGCGCTTCCTCCAACAAATTCGCCAGCCGGGTCGATCCGAAATACGGCGTGTCCTCGAGCCCCCGGGTCGTGGCCTTTGGTGATCCGGTCCCGAAGGGCGGCGGCACTTACCGCGTCGGCAAGCCCTATGTGGTGGCGGGCCGGACCTATGTGCCGGAGGAGGACGTCAACTATCGCGCCGAGGGTATGGCGTCCTGGTATGGTACCGATTTCCACGGCCGCCTGACCGCCAATGGCGAAGTATTCGACATGGGCTCGTTGACGGCGGCACATCCAACCCTGCCGATGCCGTCCTATGCGCGGGTAACCAACGTCTCGAACGGCAAGTCGCTGATCGTCCGCGTCAATGACCGCGGGCCCTATCACGGCAACCGGCTCATAGATGTCTCGAACAAAGCTGCTGAACTGCTTGAATTCAAAGGCAATGGTGTTGCCAAGGTCCGTGTCGAATATGTTGGCCGCGCGCCGCTCGAAGGCTCCGACGACCGCCAGCTGATGGCGACCTTGCGCACCGGGATCCCGGCGCCGTCGCCCTCGATGGTCCGGGTCGCCTCCGCCAGGCCGTTCGTGCCGGAGCTGTCTTCGAACCGCAGCGCCATGCGCGGCGAGGTTCCGATGCCGGAGGGGCGGCCCTACAATCTCGGCAACACCACCGCCGACATGGCTTCGCTCAATGCGACCTCGGAGATGTCGGCCTCGAGCCGCAGCCGGGGCCGGGCGCTCCAGAATGCGCGCGCTGTGTCCTATGACGAGGACGGCCGCTACGCGACCGAGAGCGCTCAGTCCGCCGCCTATGCCTCGGACGGCGCCGCGGAGGCCCGCAGTATCCTGAGCGGGCGCGGCCTCTACTAAGCACGACAGGCGCGACGAGACGGGACCTCGCTGCTAGCCCTACTTTCCCAACTGAGGGATAACGAGCCAAAATATTCCTTGTTTATCAAGGGC